>NZ_JADDIL010000003.1:0-184256 GCF_020826795.1 Microtetraspora sp. AC03309
AGATACCTGATCAGATTCGGGAAGGTACACCCCTTCCCGTCAGATCCACAGGTTTCAAGCATTGCTCGCCAGGGACGGCCAGAGGTAGTGGCCTCCCACATCTGGAACCCCCCGCCAGAGGGCCTACGGGTATGCCTCTACCGCATCACAAAGAAAACCCCGAGCACGGTCGACCCCGGGGTATGGCCATGGGAAAGCTCGAATCTTCGCGCATACTCAAGGGCAGCAAACTACGCACCCTGCTCAACGCCCTGGACACCGCACCAGCAAGCGACTGCCCGAGCAACCACACCCGGTTCGCAGTACTGACCCCCGGCTCCTGGGAGGCATACGTCGCGCTCGACGGGTGCCACAACCTCCGGCGCCCCGATAGAACCCTCGGCCGTCTCACCCCTGATGCCGTAGCACTCCTCACCAAGTGAAAAGACCTGCCAGACACCCGCCAATCGCATCGAAAACGCGCTTCGCGGCACTGCCGATTTGTGCTCATAGGGATCAAGGGCGGCGCTCCGCGCCGCCTCGCGGCCCTACGCCCGCTCGGCGGCCGGGCATGCGGCCTGGGGGCCGGTCCCGGCCGCCGGCAGCTCCGGCCACGCCCAGGCAGGGCACCGACTATTCCTCAGGCACCCGCCAGTCATCCGCCCACCAGCCGTCACCAATGGTGTCCTGTACAGCCGACACGATGACGTCATCGACTATTTTCGATCACGACCAGGTCCCATAACCCCTCGAAGTCGTGAGCATGGCAATGCGGGCAACCATCAAGAACGCCTTGGGCCAGCACGCGGTGATGTCCCCGTTCGCCTTCCACATCCCACGTGTAGTCCCAATTCAGCCTCTGGCCGACCTCATACTCATCAAGGTCGAGAGCACCGAACTTGAACTGCGCTCGCCACGTACCCGCCTCCCCGCACTTCGGACAGACAAGCGGTTCGGGCATCCTCACAACGCTGAACATCCCCATAAGCACCGATACTCCACGCCAGAGCGCTGGCCGGCCAACCCTTTTCGCCTCCGGCGGGGGCGCTCCGGCTCCGGGGTGACCGCCAAGGGCCTGCTCATCGTCGCTGGCCGTAGATGGCTGAGGTAGGGGCCTGATCACCCCGCCCGCCATCGACCCGGAACAAGCCGAGCAGACCAAGGCCGCCGGGTCCCCTTCAGGCGGGTCGACGGCATACGGGGTGATCAGGTCCATGGAAGGTTACGCACCGCGCCCCTAAGGCATGCAGTCCTCATCAGTGAGGACACCAACTCCTCGGTGCTCGGTGAGAAACGCGGTGACCTCGGCCAACGCTCCATACCGATCCTTTGGGTTGTCATCGTCCCGAGGCTGGAACGCCGCCAAAATCTCAGTGATCAGCTCCTCGTCGAGGACAGGAACGACGTATTCGTGCAGGGTGCCCCGGAGAAAGAGGAGGGCGTGGACCCGTCCGGTCGGGCTGGGAAGAGCTTCTTCGATAGCGTTGGTCATCTGCCCCAGCCAGATGCGGGGTGCACGCATCACCAGATCGTCAAGCAGCGGAGTCTCCTTGGCGTTCCACCATCTCCTGATCTCGTCGGCAGGAACCTCGTCACGGATGGCCACCAACCAGCAGCCGCTTGTCCAGCTCACGAGGCCATCATGGTGGCCTGAGGACGTGATCGTCGTGCAATTAGCGTGCAATTAGGCAGGGTGACGCGCGGTCAACCGCGGTCACTCGTGACCGGCCCCACGCGCAGGTCGGCACCCGTACGGGCCGTGATCCATGCGATTCCCAAGCTGACAGCGCGGGTTCGATTCCCGTCACCCGCTCCACGTACGAAGGCCCAGGTCAGGGAGTAGATCCCAACCCGGGCCTTGATTATTTTCTGGGCCGATTGATCTTCGTGGGCCATTAGCCCTTGGCCAGCTCACCGGAGCCAGCAGCCCGGCCGGGTCGTCGTCCTCGTCGTCGTCGCGCCGGATGATCTTCCGGTCGATGGCGTCCGTGATCGTCTTTGCCGCGCCCCGTACGGCGTGCTGATAGATGATCGCGGCTCGGACGTTGTCGTGACTCATCCGGGCCATGAGGTCCTTGAGCCCCGCGCCGGACTCTGCCGCGAGCATGCTGCTGGTGTGACGCAGATCATGGAAGTGGAGGCCGGGGAGGCCCATCTCCTTGACCACATCCACCCAGCGCGTACGGGTGTTGAATCCGCTCCGCCGCAGCGCCCCGCCTTTGGCGCCAGGGAAGAGCAGCGCGCCCGGCTCGTCCTGGACATAGGTCGCGATGTGCTCCCTGAGCGCCTGGACAACGGCTTGCGGGATGCCGACGACCCTCCGTCCCGCCTTCGACTTGGGCGGACCGAGAACCAGCTCACCCGTAGAGCGCTCGACGAAGGCGGCTCGGACGCGCACCGTCCCGGCGTCCAGGTCGAGGTCACTGGGACGGAGTGCGCTGACCTCACCCCATCGCAGGCTGGCGAAGGTGGCGAAGAGCACCAGGGCGCGGAACCGCCGATCCTGCGTGCAGTCAGTCGGCCCGACCATCCATGCCCATCTTCCACAGCGGCCGTTCGGCGTCCGCGCGGGTGCGGAAGACCTCGGGATGGGTGCGCATCTCGCCGTGCCGATGGAAACGCAGCCGGTACGCGCCGTTCTTGACCTTGCGGACATTGCCGACCGGACGACGGCCCACCCTCTCGGCCAGCTCGAAGACCTGGGCCACGGTAAGCACCGGGCGTTCCTCGGGATGCTCGTCGCCGGCCCCGCGGATCCGACACGGGTTGGCCGGAATCGTCCTCCTCGGCCGCCGTCATCAGCACCGCCCGAAGCGGCCGATACGCCTTGGCCGCCATCAACACTGAGACGCCATCGCCGAGCAGACCAAGGCCACCGGCGGGTAGGAGTCAGCCCCCCATACGGCCCTGCGATCGGGCTGTACGTCGAAAAGCTATGCGCCGGGGGCCACACGTCGTGGACACGACCGTTTAAACGAATCGTTGACAACAAACTATTGGTAGCCCATCCTGGGCGCATGTCCGAAGATCCATTCACTCCCCAAAATGCCGATCAGGTGCGGGCGCACCGCGTGTACGCCGCCCTCGCCCGCATCGCCGAACGGCACGCAGCGACGCGAGACCAGCGCGATCGTCAGGTCCACCCACAAGCCCTCGGCGCGCATGAGGCTGTCAGGCTGGTGTCGTTCCTCGCCGCGGGGACTGCACAGCACGACGACGAGCCGGAGGTCGACCAAGCCGACATCACCGCCGCACTCACCCTCATCCCGCTCGTGCGGGCCGAGATGGACCAGTTGGAAGCCGCCCTGCTGCTTATCGCACGAGGCCGTGGCCTCACTTGGCAGGAGATCGCCTTCGGGCTAGGGCTCGGTACCGCCCAGGCAGCCCAACAACGCTATGAACGGCTGGCCGGCCGCGTGGAGGCGAGCCAGGCGTAGTTTGCTTGGGCGATCGAGACGATGGACCTGTCCGCCAGACGTGCCCGTTGCGTGCCCGTTCGGTCGGCGACCAGCGGGGAATCACGGGAAGTCACGGTCACTCGACCGGCATACGTCCAGGTGAGTCTTTCCCCAGCCCAGGCCGCATGATCTTGAAAGACTTCCCAAGCTGACAGCGCGGGTTCGATTCCCGTCACCCGCTCCACGCTTGAAGGCCCAGGTCAGGGAGTAGATCCCCGGGCCTTGATTATTTTCTGGGCTGATTGATCTTCGCGGGCCATTAGTTCGCGATCGGCCCACCGACCCCGCCGAGCCGCCATCCCCATCGCGTCCGATGATCTACCGCTCGATCGCGTCCGTGATCGCCCTCTCGGCCCCGCGCACCGCCTGCTGATAGATCATGGCCGCCCGCACGTTGTCGTGCCCCATCCGGGCCATCAGGTCCCTGAGCCCCGCTCCGAACTCGGCCGCGATCATGTTGCCGCTGTGACGAAGGTCGCGGCGAGCACCCTCCTTTCGCCGGGCGAGGTTCCATTCCCGCCGGGTCAGACGAGGCGGGTGACTGTGCCGGTGTCAATCGAGTAGTACGCGCCGATGACTTTGAGCTCACCCTTAGCGACGCGAGGAGCGAAGAGCTTGTCCTTCTTGAGCTGGTTCACCACGTCGACGGTGTTGATGCGGATCATCTTGTCGACGTCGCCGCCCGAACGCGTGTAGGCCGAACGCAGGGCGACAGCGATCGCGCTCAGGTCGCCAGGCAGCTTCTTGTGCTCGTGCAGCGATTCTGCGGCGGCTGTGACGGCCCCACAGCGCTGATGGCCGAGCACGACGACGAGCGGGGTGCCGATTTCGGCTGGGCCGTACTCGGCGGCACCTGTCACCAGCGGGTCAATGGTCTGCGCGGCGGTCCGTATCACGAACAGGTCGCCCAGCCCGGTGTCGAAGACCAACTCGGGAGGGACCCGCGAGTCGATGCACGAGAATATGACCGCGAACGGGTTCTGCTTCTGCGCCACCTCTCTGCGGCGATCGACATCCTGGTGCGGGTGGGTGGCGGTGCCGTCCACCCAGCGGCGGTTGCCCTCGCGCAGGGTTGCCCACGCCTGGTCCGGGGTGGCGGGACGCCGGTCCGGCGCGGTCCCGTTCGACGACTGAGCGGTGCGGGCGAATACGGCGGTGCCCGCGGATGCCGCACCGGTCAGGAGGCCTCCGGCGACAATGCCGGCGCGCAGGAGGACTCGCCGGTTGATCATGTGATTTGGCGTGGAACAGGACGTGCTGCCATGCCGACACGCCAGGCGAGATGACACTCGGTGCATTCGATGCTACATATAGTCACATTTGCCACGATACACCCGCTTCGGCTGGCGAGGGTGAGGGCGATGTAGGCGCCCACCTGGTAGTGGTCCGACTGCCGGACGCGGACGCTGGTCCTTCACACGGATGAACTTCTCGGCGCACACGTGTTGCAGTCTCGCGAGACGAACGGATCCTCCGAGGGTGGTCGTCCTGTTCCTCGTGATCGCCGCGCTTGTCTGCGCTGACCGACCAGCGCGCGAGCCCATCAGTTCCAGAACTGGATCTTGTACAGCTCCACCCGGGCGATTGCGTAGGGGAAGCCGGCCTCCTGTTCGGTCTGAAGGATCTTGGTGGCCATCCGTGCAGACCAGGTCGTGTCACTCTGCCCCAGGTCGAACTCCACACGCCGTGTCGTCATAGACGATCCCCGGGGGCTCCTGGAGCCGCATCACGTCATCAAGACCGAAAACCCGGTGCGCGCCGGAGAAGGTGCCGCTGCCAGACCTGGTTTTCCTCGAAGTGGTTGTCGTAGAGGTCCTGGGCTTCGAGGATGCTCTCCAAGGCGGCCTCGCCCTTGGCGACGCGCTGCAGTTGGCGGAAGTACTCGAAGCGCTCTATTCCGGGCGTGACGACGATCAGCAGATCGGCCTCGGTTCCGGGGGCGGCGGCGAAGGCGTGGACGGCGCGAGGCGGGACCACGACCAGGTCTCCCTGCTCCGCCGTGAGGACGCGTTCTCCGGTGAGGATCTCGGCTGTCCCCTGCAGGACGTAGAAGAGCTCGCTGGCACTGGTGTGATGGTGCGGCGACGCTCCCGAGGCTCCCCGCCCCAGGGTGATCCGCTGAGCGCTGAGAGCTCCCCCAACCTGACTGCTGTCGGCATACAGTCGCCCGGTCACCTGGGCGGTCGTGAGGATCTCGGTCTCCGCCTCTCGTACCACCACGACGTCATGGGATGAAACAGGTAGTGACATATGACAGCGCCCCTTTCGCCGTCGACAGAGTGCCCCTCTGTGGCGACGTCGCCAACGCCTTCGGAGTGAGCCTGAGGGTCGCCTGACGCCGCCCCCTCGCACAGCTGTTGCCGTGCAGTCGCACTACCTGCCGCGGGGTGAGCGAGGGATCGTGGTGCAGGATCCGATCCTCCATCACGCGGATGCGAGGATCGGGGTCGAGACCGAACGCCTCGGCCATCTGCCTGCGTCCTTCGGCGATGAGGGACAGCGCGTCCGCCTGCCGGCCCGCCTGGTAGAGCGCGTGCGCGGTGAGCACACGCAACCGCTCCCGGTACGGGAAGGCCGCCAGCAGCCGTCCCAGTTCGGGGACCAGCACAGGGCCGAGCCCCTGAGCCAGATCGGCCTCCGCCGCGTCCTCGATGAGGCCCCTGTGCAACTCGGCCAGGTAGTGCGCCTCGTCACGGATCCATGGCCTGTCGGGAAAATCCTTTAGCGGCGCCCCGCGCCACTCGGCGAGTGCCTTGCGCAGATAGGCCGACGCCTGCGCGCTGTGGCCCGCGGCGAAGAGCTCGCGGCCCTCCTGCGCCAGGATGCGCACCCGTCCGATGTCCAGGGCCTCCTGCCGGACGGTCAGGCGGTAGCCCCTGGAGCGCCTGGTGAGGATCTCGTAGTCGCCGCGTCGCTCCGTACCCGGCTCGAGGATCCGGCGCAGCTTGGACACGTACGCATGCAGGCTGTTCACGGCGACGCGACTGTTCGCGGTCTCCGGCCAGATCACGTCGATGAGCTGCTCGATGTCGATGGTCTCATCTGCCCTGAGCATCAGCGCGCCAAGCACCATGCGCTGCTTTCTGGGGCCGAGATCAAGCGACGTGCCGTCAGTCGCCAGCACCGCCGTCTCACCAAGTAGCCGGAAGTCCATGATCTCCTCCATGAATGACGGAAGGCCCCTGGCCGGGGCCTTCCTCGGCCGGCCTGAATGAGAGCGGTTACTGTGCGGGACGGCCGATGAAGCTGGTCCGGTTCCGCTCAGCGATCTCGGTGATGAGCGGAGCCAGTTCCTCCATCGCGCGCCCGGGAGGAACGTTCGCGTCGAGGTCGGCGAAGAGCTTTCCGGTGCCGTCGGTCAGGCTGAAAGCCAGGAACTTCGCGGCCTTGCTGCGCACCTCGATGGTGTGCACGGCACCAGTGGGGACCGTGATCGACTCGCCGGGGCCCATCTCGTACCGCTTGGAGCCCACCTGAACTGACATCCTGCCGTGCAGCATGTAGTACGACTCAGGCCAGGGGTGCCGGTGCGGCGGGACGAAGCTACCTCGCTCGCCGTCGATCTCGAACAACTCGTACTCACCATTGGTGTGCTCCGCGCCGACCTTCACCGTCGCGGTGCTGTCGACCGTGAACAGCTCCCTGCCCTCGCCGGCAAGGCTGTGGTGAATCTGCTGGGACATCGAATCTCCTTCTGTGACACTGGGGTCGCAGTCCCCGGTGCTACCGGCATTGCGCTCTCACGTTAAGAACCGGGTGCGGCTGCGCTCCATCCCACGCGAAGGGGGATCTCGCCCGGCCGGCACCCCCAGGAATCTGGGATGGTGGCCGGCGGAGGACTCTTCGATACTGGGACCATGGTGAACCAGGCACGGGCCTGCGAGGCCAGGCGCGCCCTATCCGCCGTCGCGGCGGCCGGCCTGGGCCCCGCCGACGTCCAGCAGGAGGCGATCGACGTGGTCGGCCGGGTCGTGCCGTACGACGCCACCTGCTGGGCGGCTGTGGACCCGCAGACCATGCTGCCCACCGGTTCGGTGACGGTCGACCTCAACCCCTCCAAACAGCAGGAGGCACTGTTCGCCGAGATCGAGTACGGTCCTTCTGACTGCAACAGCTTCGCCGACCTCGCGCGGAGGCAGGTCCCCATCGGCCGGCTCTCCGACCAGCCGTTCGGCGAGGTCGTGCGCAGTCGGCGCGTCAACGAGCTCTACAAGTCCATCGGGGTGGCCTTCGACCTACGCGCGTCCTTCGTCAGCGACGGTGCCTGCTGGGGGATCGCCGGCCTGATGCGCGGCCCCGGCGGACCCGACTTCTCCACGGCCGAGGCAGACTTCCTGGCCTCGGTCGCTCCGCTGATCGGCATAGCGCTGCGGACGGCGAACAGGAGCAGGATGCCCGGCACCAGTGCGGGCTCCGGCGGCCCGGTCGTGATCGTGCTCGATGCCGGCGGCGAGTTCAAGGGCGCCACGCCCGCCGCCCTCGAATGGCTGGAGGCCTGGGAGGCGACACGCCCCGGCTGGCTCAACGTTGCACTGCAGGCGGTGGCCGCCGCGCTGTCCGGTTCCCCTACCGGCACGGCCTACGCCCGCATGCGTGACATCTCGGGGACCTGGGTCGCGCTCCGCGCCGCGCAGTTGATGCCCCTGGACTCGTCGGCCGAGCGGGTGCTCATCACCGTCGAACCGGTGCCCGCCGACGAGGTGATCGGCATCATGCTGACCTCCTACGCCCTCACCGCTCGGGAGCGAGAGGTGTGCGAGGAGGTCCTCACGGGACGTTCCACCGTCGAGATCGCCGATCGGTTGCATCTGTCGGCCTACACCATTCAGGACTACCTCAAATCGATCTTCGCGAAGGTCGGCGTGCGCAGCCGCAACCAGCTCGTCGGTCGTCTCCGCGGTTCCTGATCCAGGGACAGGAAGCTAGCGATGGAGCGTCGATCGCGTTTGACGACGTCTTCGGTCGTCTCTTTCGATCAGAGGGTCAGGTCGGGGCAAGCGAGGCTCGATCAAGGACCATTCCTCCTCAGTGAGGTCTCCACGCGCCATGGCTTACCGGCATCAGAGCTCAAGGCGCAGGTGAAACCTTCTGATCTCAAATCCGTACAGGCCCTGGTAGCCCTGCTTTCCTGGCGCGGTAGGACCTTGAGCTCGTGAGCCGACGTGCTGTTCATATGCACGATCCGGGTAGAGCTACAACTGACGCAGCACCTGCATGGCATCCCTCTCCATGCGCGAAAGATCATGGAGAATGACGCGGGCCTGCTCGAGATGCCCCACGTCTCCGCTCTCTCCAGCCTTCGTGATCAAGGTGGCCACGTCCGTCCACAGGGTGGCGGCCTCGGCGTACAGCTTGTGACCGGCGCGCAGGTTGCTGTCGTCGATCAGCTGGACGCACTCGCCGAGGAAGTCGCGATAGAGGGCACGAAACAAGGCACCGCCGGTGCCGGCTTTCTCCATGAGGAGGGCAGCTTGCGGTAGGTCCTGCTGCGGGTTGCCGGCGCGCAGCAGCCATTTGGGCACCTGCTTGGCGGCTTTCTCGATACCCCGGTGGCCCAGGTTCGCGATGGGAGCGGCCAGGAAGGCGTCGGCGCAGTCTTTGATGGCGGGGATGATCTGGTCCTGCCAGCAGGGCGAGTGCTCCGGCAGGGTGATGGTGAAGGATCGGTTTCTGGCGGTCATCGGGCCGCGTTCGGTCCGCGCCATGGCCAAGCTGGCCCTGCTGGTGCGCACCGCCCCTCCCTGCTGGTCGGTGTCCACCAGGTGGACGTCGTGCTCGTCGTAGCCGTACATGGCGACGACATGGCCGCCGAAGTGCACCTTGGACCGGAAGTACTCCAGGTGATAGCAGTCGAGTTGAAGGCCGACCGGCCGACCGGCATCGATGGGGGCGGCGACGTTCTCCCACGCCTTTCGCGGTGAGGTGGTCTCCTCGACGAGCAATGTCAGCCCCAGCCTGGCGGTCAGGTTCCTGGTGAGGTCGAAAGGCTTGACGCGGCCTCCGAGAAAGGGGAACCCCATGCCCTTGCTGTCCCAATAGATGAAGGACAGGCCCGAGCCCAGCCCGAACAGCATGGGCTCGGACAGATCAAGTCCCTCATGCCGCAACAGCACCCCCAGCGCCGTCGTCTCGCAGTGGTGCATGCCGCGAGCCTCGCTGTCCTTCACGATGGTCATACGTCGCTCTCCTCAACCCCTGGGCGATCAGCGTGCCGGCTACTTCCTTGACCAGCCACCAGGATCGTCAGGAGTAGCGTGAGGCCTCCCATAGGGGGAGAGTCCAGCCGCGTGATCCACACCTCGCCGGGGGTCGGCTCGGCGAGTGCCGACTCCCATCCGGCGGTCGGCCGATGCCCTCGATGCGGGAGGGCATGCCCACGCTGTAGTCGGGGGGCGTCACTCGCCCAGCCGGGGAAGTAGGCGGAGTTCTCCGGATCGACCACCGCCAGCCGTCCGGGCAGGCCGCCGGCACGGAGGCGGCGGCCGACGGCGGCCGCGCCGACCACGATCCAGCGTGGGCATTCTGTGACCCGCTCTAACAGCTCGTCGGCCAGGCTGCCCCCGCGCCACCCGACGGTCTTACGGAGACCGCTCTGTCATGATTCAACTACTAAAGAGCACCAACATAGGGGTGGGGCGCGCGAATGTCCGACGTCAAGGCCGAAATGCACCGCTATCTGCGGGAATCCAGGGAGCGCCTGCTCTCGAACCTGGACGGTCTGGGCGAGTACGATCTGCGCCGGCCGATGACTCCGACCGGCACCAACTTGCTTGGCCTAGTCAAACACCTTGCGGGCCTGGAATACCTCTACCTGGGGGAGTGCTTCAACCGACCCGCGCCGGAGACTCTGTCCTGGGTCGCGGACGGATCGATCTGGCAGGGCGCCGACATGTGGGCGACGGCCAGCGAGACCAGCGAATACGTCATCGGCCTTTACCGACGCGCCTGCGTCCACGCCGACCGGACCATCGACGAACTCGACTTGGCCGCACCCGGACAGGTGGCGCATTGGCCGCAGGAACGGCGCGACACGAGCTTGGGAGCGTTGCTGGCGCGGATGGTCGCAGAGACCGCCCAGCATGCCGGTCACGCGGACATCGTGCGGGAAATGATCGACGGACACGGCGGGTCCGACCACGACATGTTCGACGCGGAGGAGTGGAAGCGGTACGTCACTCGGATCCAAGCCACAGCGGACACCTTTGCCGCCACAGGCGACCCAGGCGTCTGTGTACGATCACGACCGCAGGGTTGATTGAGGCCCCGTGGACCATTCCGATGACTCCCTGGTGATCGTGGTGAAGGTCCAGACCGAGACAGCGCGCTGATCGCCCGTGCCGCCGGAGCATCAGGCCGGACGGTTCTCCATGGAGATCGACACTACTGAATGAGGCCCGTCCATCAGTTCCTCGTCCAGACACACGCCGCTTTCCATGTCGATCACGGCCAGGCACGCCGCAGTGATGTCCACCTGAGCCTCCGCCTCCTCGCTGTCGTAGCCGCTTACGAGGAACTCGGTGTAGGGGCTCAGGGGACCGAAACGATCCGTCCAGGGAGTGAAGGGTATGTATCCCGGCTCGGGATGCTCGAGGCACCCCTCAACCTCTCCGTAGCGGGCGTACATGATGGTGTTGCCTTCGATGTCGAAGGACAGATACCAGTGCCGGAATCCGTCGCCGGCGAGCCGATCGGTAATCTCCTGGCGCTCGACTGGATACCAGTCCAGGGTGACGACGCCGCTGCCGACCTGGTAGAGAGAAAGTCGATCACTATCGGGCGGCCCCCCGGGACCTCGAACCGCGGCGGGGGTGGCTCCGAGACGGCGCATGACATCCTCGATCGTGAGGACGCCGGAGTCGGGGATCGTCACTGTGTACGCGAAGGTGCCGAGACAGAGGCGTTCCAGCATCGCGTCGTAACGGGCGACGATCTCATCGAACACGGGTCGATCAACCTTTCTGGACGGGCCGGAGGCTCCCAGTATCAAGGACCGGCCTGCGACCCCAAGAGACCATCCTCGGAGCCGTCCGTGCCAGATGCGTGCCAGATGCGTGCCAGATGCGTGCCAGATCGAACGGCGATCACCAGGGACCGGCGGGTACCGCATCCGTGATCGTCCTGCCGACGGCTCGTACGGCGTGCCGGCAGATCATCGCCGCGCACGTTGTCATGACCCACCCGGGCCATCAGGTCCTTGTGCTCGGCACCCGGCTCGGCGGTGGGCATTGCGCCTTGCGGGTCGAAAATGAGAACGGGTGGGTGGCTCAGCGAAAACTAGACTTGCGCCATGCCCATCTACCTGAGCCTCCTCGACGGCGTGCGGTGGCGAGGGCAGCCGGTGGTCGGCGAGAGGGCTCAGGCGCTGCTCGCAGCCCTCGCACTCGCCTGCCGGACCGTGAACGCGGACCGGCTCGTCGCAGAGGTATGGGGGGACGACGAACCGGCCAATCCGGCGAAAGCGCTGCAGGTCCTGGTGTCGCGGACCAGGGGGGTCGTGGGGTCGGAGGCGCTCGTCACGGAAGGGGGCGGCTACCGGCTCGAGGTTCCGCCCGACCGGGTCGACGCCGGCAGGCTGCACGATCTGGCAAGCCGGGCGCGGGCGCTGCTCGTCGAGAATCCGGCCGCGGCGGCCGCGGCCGCGGAGGAGGCGCTCGCGCAGGGCATCGGGGCGCTGCCGCCCGAGGGCGGCGGCCCGCTGGCCGAGGTGCGCCGGCTCGCGGAACGCGACCTGGCGTCCGCGCGGCTCGTGCTCTCCCGGGCCCGGAGCCGGAGCGGCGACCACGGCCCCGCCCTGCCCGGCCTCGAGGAGGCCGTGCGCGTCCACCCCGAGGACGAGGGGCTGCTCACCGACCTCCTGCGCAGCGAGGCGGCGGTGCGCGGGACGGGCGCCGCGCTGGACCGCTTCGAGCGCTACCGGTCGGACCTGCGTGAGCGGGTCGGCGCCGACGTCGGCCCGGAGCTGCGGCGGGTCCACCAGGAGCTGCTGGCGCTCGACAGCCCCGTACGTGCCGGCGTGCGGTTCGACACGACCCCGCTGCTCGGCCGCGGCGACGACCTCCGACGGGTGCGGGCACTGCTCGCCGCCTCCCGGGTGGTCTCGATCCTCGGCCCGGGCGGGCTCGGCAAGACCCGGCTCGGCCATGCCGTCGCCCGCGAGGCCCAGCAGCCGGTGGTGCACTTCGTCGAGCTGGTCGGCGTGACCGCGGCCGAGGACCTGGTCGGCGAGGTCGGGTCGGCGCTCGGCGTCCGCGACTCGGTGACCGGACGCCGCACGCTCACCCCGCAGCAGCGCGCCGACATCCGGGCCCGGATCGCCCAGCAGCTCGACGTGGCCCCGACACTGCTGGTGCTCGACAACTGCGAGCATCTCGTGGAGGCGGTCGCCGACCTGGTCGCCTATCTGACCGCGACCACGCGGGAGCTCCGCGTTCTCACCACGACCCGCTCACCGCTGGCGATCGCCGCCGAACGCGTCTACCCGCTGCCCCAGCTGGGAACCGGCGACGCCGTCGAGCTGTTCCGCGACCGCGCGACCGCGGCCCGGCCCGGTGTACGCCTCCACGAGGAGGATGTGCGCGCCGTCGTGGCCCGCCTGGACGGCCTTCCGCTCGCGATCGAACTGGCCGCCGCGAAGGTGAGGGTGATGTCCCCGGTCGAGATCGCCCGCCGGCTGGAGGACAGGTTCGCGTTGCTGCGCGGCGGCGACCGGAGCGCGCCCTCACGGCACCAGACGCTGCTGGCGGTGATCGACTGGTCGTGGAACCTTCTCGGCGAGCGGCAGCGCCGGGCCCTGCGCCGCCTCTCGGCCTTCCCGGACGGCTTCGCCCTCGACGCGGCGGAGGAGGTGCTCGGCGGAGACGCTCTCGGCGACATCGAGGAGCTCGTGGAGCAGTCCCTGCTCACCGTCGTGGAGACGGCCGACGGCGTCCGGTACCGCATGCTGGAGACGGTGCGCGAGTTCGGCCGGGTGCGGCTGGACTCGGCCGGCGAGACCGCCGAGGCGCGGGCCGCCGTGCGCGCGTGGGCCGTCGGTTACGCCGACCGGCACGGCGTTCGGCTGTACTCGCCGGAGCAGGTCGACGCGGTGGACCGGCTGCGTTCGGAGGAGACGAACCTCGCCGACATCCTGCGCGAGGCCCTCGCCGACCCCGACCCGGAAGCGGTGGTCGTGCTGTTCTCCACTCTGGACGGCTACTGGAAGATTCGTGGGGATCATCCGCGCGGCATCGTCCTCACCCCGGCCGTCGCCGCCGCGCTGACCGACTGGACACCACCGCCCCGGCTCCTCGACCGGGCCCGGGTGGCCCTGAGCATGGCGCTGTTCAACACCCTCATGATCTCCGCCGAAGAGATCGGGGGGCTGGCACGGATGTTGTCCGCGCTGGGAGCCGACTCGGCGAACCCGGCCGTCCGGGCGCTGGTGACCGCGCTGCTCACCACGGTGGCGAACCCCGAGAACGGCTTCGACACGCTGATCGCCGATCCCGACCCCATGATCCGCCAGATCGCGCTGCACTGGCTGAGCCACGGCCTGGAGAACGCCGGCGACCCGGCCGGCGCGATCGAAGCGGCCCGGGCCGCCCTCCAGCTCGTCGGTGACGACGACGGCCCCTGGCGCCGCGCCGTGCTGCACACCCAGCTCGCCGGCCTGTACGCGCATCTCGGTGACTCCGCGTCGGCTTCCGGACACGCCACCGAGGCGCTCCCGGTGCTCGAACGCCTCGGGGCGGTGGACGACGCCATCCAGCTCCGCGCCGCCCTCGCCATGGCGGCGCTCACCGAGGGGCGCCGTGACGAGGCCGCACGGATGATCGACGACCTGGAGGCGCTCGCCTCCCAGGGCACCTACGGCGGGGTCCTGTCGGCCACCGTCGGCAGAGCCCAGCTGGCCCTCGTCGACGGAGACATCGCCGAGGGACTGCGGCGGCACCGCGAGACCGCCGAGGTGCTCCGGAACCTGCGCGTCCCGGGCACGCCGGACGGTTTCACACCGTGGACCATCCTGGGCGAGGTCATCGCGCTCTCGGCGTTCGCGCAGTACGGCGAGGGCGACGACGGCGCGGACTTCTTCGCGTCGCTCCGGACCAAGGTCCTGATCATATTCGGTCCGGACCACACGTTCAGGGACTTCCCGGTGGTGGGGATGGTGCTCGCCGGGCTGGGCATCTGGGGCCTGCTGAAGGGGGCGCTGCCCGCCGAGGAGGCGGTCCGGCTGCTCGTGCTCGCCGACCGGTTCGCCTACAACCGGTTCACTCCGACGATGCAGTGGTCGGTGCTGTCCGCGCACGCCGAGCGGATCGCTCCCGGCATGTTGTCGCGGATCGGGGCCGAATACGGCGAACGGCGCGGCCCCGACCTGCTGGCCGAGGCCCTTACCGTCCTGGAGCGGGTGGGCTGACACCGTCTACATCTTGCGGGAGTACGAGCGGACCGCCAGCGGAGCGAAGATCACGACGACGACCACGCAGCCGACGAGCGCCCAGCCGACCTCGGCCGTCACGGCCCCGTCGTTGAACAGGTCACGCACTGCGGAGACGACGTGTGACACCGGGTTGACCTTCACGAACGCCTCCAGCCAGCCGGGCAGCGTCTCCGCGGGGACGAAGGCGTTGGACAGGAAGGTGAGCGGGAACATGATCATCATCGAGATGCCCTGGACGCTCTGCGCGGAACGCGCCATCGTGCCCAGCCAGGTGAAGATCCACGCCAGTGACCAGCCTGAGATCACGGTGAGGGCGACGCCGCCGACGCAGCCGAGCACGCCGCCGCCGGGGCGGTAACCGATGACCAGGCCGGTGACGAGCGTCAGCACCGACGCGATGCCGTAACGGATCAGGTCGGCGATCATCGGCCCCGCCAGGGGGGCGATCCTCGCGATCGGCAGGGACTTGAAGCGGTCGAACACCCCCTTGTCCATGTCTTCGCGCAACTGCACGCCGGTCGCCATGCAGACGGTCAGGGCCGTCTGGGCGAGGATGCCGGGGATCAGTACCGGGAGGTAGTCCGACACGCTGCCGGAGATCGCACCGCCGAAGATGAACGCGAACATCGCGGTGAACAGCAGGGGCTGGATGAGGACGTCGAAGAACTGCTCGGGCTTGCGGCGCATCTTCTTCAGGGCTCGCCGTGCCATCGCCAGGACCTGGACCCAGGTCTCCTGGACCGAGCTGCGGGACGTGGTGCGGGCGACCACGGCGGCCGGATCGACGCGCCGGGGGGCGAGGGGGGTCGCGGTCATGGTGCTCGTCGTGGTCATCGGGCCGCCTCCATCTGGGGTTCGTCGACGGCGCCGTGGCCGGTCAGCGCCAGGAAGACCTCGTCCAGCGTCGGTTTGGCGACGCTCACCGAGGAGATGCCGAGGCCTGCTTCCCGCAGGCCGATCAGGACGTCCGCGGCCCGGTTGGGGTCGGGGAGGGGGATGTTCATACGTCCTGATTCCGGGGTCAGGACCGGCTCCTCACCCAGCAGTCGGCGGACGACGTCCGCGGCCAGGGCGATGTCGGAGCCGTCGGCGAGGCTGAGCTGCAGGGTCGAGTCGCCCACCTGGGTCTTCAGGGCGTCGGGGGTGTCTTCGGCGACCTTCCGGCCTCGGTCGATCACGGCAACACGATCGGCCAGTTGGTCGGCCTCGTCCAGATATTGGGTGGTAAGGAGGATCGTGGAGCCGTCGGTGACCAACTCCCGGATGGTGTCCCACATCTGGCCCCGGGTTCTCGGATCAAGGCCGGTCGTGGGCTCGTCCAGGAAGATCAGGGGTGGACGGGTGATCAGGCTCGACGCGAGGTCCAGGCGGCGGCGCATGCCACCGCTGAACTGGGACAGGGGACGGTCTGCCGCCTCCTGAAGGCCGAATCGTTCGAGCAACTTGACGGCTACGGCCTTGGCTCGGGTGCCGGTCAGGCCTTGTAGACGGGCGAACAGCCAGAGGTTCTCCCGGGCGGTCAGGTCCTCGTCCACCGAGGCGTACTGGCCGGTGACGCCCACCAGTTGTCGGATGCGGTGGGGTTCCCGCCGGACGTCGACGCCGAAGATCTCCGCGTGGCCGCCGTCGATCGGGAGCAGGGTGGCGAGCATCCGGAGCATCGTGGTCTTACCCGCTCCGTTGGGGCCCAGGACTCCGAAGATCTCGCCTTGCCGTACGTGAAGGTCGATTCCGTCCACGGCCCGGAAGTCTCCGAAGTTCTTGACCAGACTCTCGGCCCTGACGGCACTGAGGTCCGCCATGACGCGTCTCCTCTCTCCGCCGGGTACCTCCCGGCGTCCGAGGAGAGCGTCCGCGTTGTCGGCTTCATCGCGGCTTCACGGTGGTTTCACCCCTGACCTGGCGGTTTCACCGGCTCCGGTGTGCTCCTCCACTACGGCATGTCTTCGCCATCCGCGGCCACATCTTCACCGTCCGAGAGAAGGGCCCGCGCGTTGTCCCGCGCCATCGAGCCGACGGGTTGAGGATCGTGGTCCCCTGGCACCAGGCGGGTGCTCACCGATCATTAGGAGCCGCGACGCTGTCAGCGGTCCGATGTATGACTCCGGCCTGCGCGATCAGGTCGCGGCCAGCGGTGCGCCGATCTGGATGTCGAAGTACGCCACCAGATCATCTCCCTCCACGGCGCCCCGGCGCGCGTCGATGATCACGACCGTTCCGGCCACGATGCCGGCGAAGCTGGTGCCGGATCGCCGGGACTGTTCGATGCGCTCCCTGACCGGACCGCGGACCGCCTCGGTAAGAAAGGTGAGGCCGTGCGGGAACTCCTCGCTGAGCGGGTGTCGTTGCCGCCCCGACTCGATCAGGCTGCCGATGCCGAACTGGGCCGAGACGATCTGGTCACCACGGAGGGCGACACGGAAATAGCCGTTCGACTGGGGGCGGTCGCAGCTCTGCTGGGGTGGATAGAAGCAGTCGTAACCACCAGCCAGAAGATCGTCAACAGCGGAGCTCATCGCGGTCGCGTAGTGCTCGGAGCCGAACGGCCAGCGCCGCACGGAGGTGTCCCGGGCGGTGGCGACCAGTCCGTTGTGCCCGTCGTAGCTGTAGTCCGCGTGTGTGTCCCGCCACCCCGTCCGGGGGATGTCGTCACTCCGCCGCGTCGTACGGGTCTCGAGATCCCGATCGAAGTCGTCGATCTCCTGCCGCACGCGATCACCGGCGTCGGGCCAGATCGCGGTCAGCGCCGATGCCGCGGCCGCGGCAACCTGATCGTCCTCATGGTTCGCCTGGGTGGGCGGGAACCACACCCAGGCGAGCCGGTCGTCGCGGTCGAGCAGGAACTGCGCCACCTGCGGATGGACCGAGTCCGCCTCGTCGCGGTGACCGATCCGGCACCACAGGGCACGGCCGTCCGCATTGGCTCGGACCTGCGCACAGAACCAACCGGCCTCCCTCAACGGCCGAGTGAGCGCCCCTGCCGTACCGTCGGTCGGGGCCGGTTCGGCCCGCGAGTTCTCACCCGCCGCGTCATGTTCGTAGACGCCGGCGGGCGGCAGCGACGGCGGCCCGTCCGATCGGGTGCAGCCCGTCAGCGCGAGCGGACCGAAGCACACGATCATAAGGACGATGACAAGCGCTCGACGGACCGGCCGATGTCGGCATGCGGGCGCGGAAAACAGGCGGGACACGGAGTTCATCGAAGCCGCGGCCCCCCAAGTCGGCAACTTCGGTCATCAAGCGCGGTGGCATCGGGGCAGTCGGCGGCCTCCGCTACGAGCCCCTGCCAGGCCCTCTCGAAACCGATACCGAGGTCACCTGCGGCCCCTCGGTGGACTGCTCAGCGAGCCGGCCGTCGAGCAGGACGCCCCCTGGCCGGCCTTGAGACCGGCGCGACCGATCATTTCGTTGGTGGCCGCCTCTGTGCCGGCGTGAGCCCGCCGCGATCCGGCAATCTCAGCATCTGCCCGAGCAGAGCGGCGGTTCTCTCCTCGGTTACCGATGGGTTGGCGGAGCGGGCGAGGTCGGCCACGATGTTCAGTGCCGCATGCGTTCGGAAGCGAGTCTCGGACGGCTCCTCCTCCGGACACACCTCGGCGACCAGGCCGACCCAGGTGTCGACGTGCCGCCGCTGCGCGGCTCGCAGTCGCCGGAGGTCGGCCGGGGGCAGGTTCTCGCTCTCCGAGAGGTAGACCGCGGCCAGGTCGGCCTGGTCGAATGTGATCTTGACGTAAGCGTCGATCAGTCGGCCCAGGGCCTGCACCGGTGTGCTCGCGTCGGCCAGCGTCGCGGCCACGGTGTGCTCCAGGCGGCTGGTGGCACGGTAATAGGCGGCGGCCAGCAACTCGGCCTTGCTCGCGAAATGCGTGTACACACTGGAGGCGTTGATCCCGGCGGCCTGGCCGATGTCGGAGATGCTCACCTGGTGGTAGCCGCGCTCGTGGAACAGCCGTATCGCCTCGGCCAGCAGCCGCTCGCGGCGGGGCAGCAGAGTGAACTGGTCGGGCCGATGACGCCACTGTCTCTGTCGCGGTGCCGCGGGCAGGTCAGCGGAGATCACGGCGGTGACACAGTCGAGGATCGTACGTTCGGCCTTGGTTCTGGACAGGCTCGCGCGGTGGGTGGAGGGGCTCGCGATCACACTCAGTGCCGCGGCCGTCAGGAGCGCGGCATCGTGTTTGGCCAGTTCGGGCCGGAGGTCCAGCAGTAACTCGCGGAGTGTGCGCACCGCGCCGTCGAACGACGCGGCGACCACCGCCCGTTGCTCGGCGGGGAGATAGCGGCCCTCCCACTGGTAGAGCCGCGCCATGGTGCGCCTGTCCAGGGTGTAGCGCACCAACGCCCGCAGAGCGGCGTGCAGGCGGTCGTGGGGAGCATCCATGTGAGCGCCGGAGCGGACGCACTCCACGAAGTGGGTGACCAGTTCCTGGACGGCCGCGGCGAGGACGGCCTGTTTGGTCGAGAAGTGCCGGTAGATCGCCGGGCCGGTGATACCGACTTCCTCGGCGATGTCCTCGATGCCGACATTGTGATAGCCGCGAGCACAGAACAGTTCCGCGGCGACGACAGCGATGGCCTCCTTGCGATCCTTCGACCGTCGGCGCTGGCTTGTTGGCATGAACCGAGTGTAGCGGCCGAACTGTGACGCCAGGATCGTGCCCACTCACATCATTAGATGATGCTGACCTGCGGAAACAGAAAAGAAAGTAAGTGGGGATTCGGATGCCTTGACGATAGAACGTTGTTCGGGTTCTGATGGATGCGCTCAGTGCCCGGCGAAGGGAGCGAAGGATGGTCACAGAGGAGGACGTGCGCGCCGCGGTGGGGGCGCACACGGTGCCAGGACTGCTGCGGCGCAATGCCGATGCGTACGGAGACCTGCCCGCCCTGACCGGAGCCGACGGGCGCACCTGGACCTGGCGGGAGCTGTACGACCAGGTGCTGTCCATGGCGAGTGGGCTACGGGCGCTGGGACTGCGACGCGGTGACCGGATGCTCATCGGCATGTCGAGCCGCCCGGAGCACTGGGTCGTCGACCTCGCCGCGGTCGAGCTGGGCGCGATCCCATGCACGACCTACGCGACATTGAGCCCCGAGCAGATCCGGCAGGTCGCCGTGCACAGCGCGGCGGCCGTGGTGGTGCTGGAAGGTCCCGCCGAGTTGGCCCGCTGGGCGCTCGCGCTGGCCGAGATGCCCGCGGTCAAGGTCGTCGTCATCGAGGACCCGGATGGCCGGCACACGCGCTACGCCGATCTGCTGGCGGCGGCGCATGAAACGCCGGTCGCGGAAGCCGGCCAGGACGACCCGGTAGCGATGATCTACACCTCGGGCACGACCGGCGATCCGAAGGGCGTGGTGCTGTCGCATCGCAACGTGCTCTACCAGTGCGCGCTCCAGGAACTGGTCCAGCCGGTTCCCGCGCATCCCAGATCAGTCGCCTACCTGCCGCTCGCGCACATCGCCGAGCGGGTGCTCGGCATCTATCTGCCGATCTACACGGCGGGACACGTGACGATCTGCACCGACCCCACCCAACTGCTCGCCACCTTGAGCAAGGTACGGCCGCAGGGGTTCTTCGGCGTGCCACGCATATGGGAGAAGTTCGCGGCCGGGATACAGCACATGCTGTCCGGCCTGGACGATGACCGCCGTGCCGCGGTCGGCCACGCGCGGGAGCTGGCCGCCGAGGCGTACCGGATCCATGCCACCGGGGACCCGCTGCCCGACGATCTCGCCACTGCGCTGGAGCGCGCGGACCAGACGGTGCTGCGCCCGATGCGGGAACGGATCGGACTCGCCGAAGCGGCCCGGCTGGGCAGCGGTGCCGCCCCCATCCCGGCCCAGGTGCTGGAGTTCTTCGGCAGCCTCGGCATGACGATCATGGAGGTCTGGGGCCTCAGCGAGACCACGGGCGCGGCCACCAGCACATTCCCCGACAACTACGAGGCCGGCACGGTCGGCCTGCCCATGTCCGGGATGGAGGTCCGGCTCGCCGCGGACGGCGAGATCCAGGTGCGCGGCCCCCTGGTGTTCCTGGGCTACCTCCAGCCGGATGGGCGGATCCAGGCGGATATGGACGCGGACGGCTGGCTGTCCACCGGCGACATCGGCCGGTTCGACGAGCGCGGGCTGCTGCAGATCATCGACCGCAAGAAGGAGATGATCATCACTTCGAGCGGCAAGAACATCGCGCCGAGCGCGGTCGAGTCACTGCTGCGGGCACACCCCTTGATCAGCTATGCGATGGTGGTGGGCGATCGCCGCCCCTACCTGACAGCGTTACTGGCGCTGGACGAGGAAGCCGCGCCCGCCTGGGCCGCGGCCCACGGCCTGGCCGCTGTGGACCTGAAGGAGCTGGCCGCGGAACCACGCCTGCATGAGGAACTGGCCGCCGCCGTCCAGCGGGCGAACGAGGCATTGTCGCGGCCGGAACAGGTGAAGGCGTTCCGCGTGCTCGACCACGCGTGGCGCCCGGACGGCGGAGAGCTCACCCCATCACTGAAGCTGCGGCGGCGCGTGATCCAGCAGCGCTACGCCGACGTGATCGAGAAGCTCTACACGGAAGGATCGTGACCTTGACCTTGACCGATGAGCGACGTGACTTCGTCGCCGCGATCGATGACTTCTGCAAACGCGAGGTCGGGACCCGCGAGCAGTGGCTCAAGCTGACCGACGGCGGCAGCTCACCGCACAACGCCGAGCTGTACCGGAAGATGGCCGAGCTTGGCTGGCTGGGAGTCGCGGTGCCGGAGGAGTACGGCGGCGCCGGTCAGAGCATGGTCGATCTGCTCCTGTTCCTGGAGACGACCGCCTACTGGCAGGTCCCGATCGGCGGGTTCGCCACGTCCGCGATCACCGCCGCCTCGTACGAGAAGTTCGGCAGCGAGGAGCAGAAACGGCGCGTGCTCGGCGATTTCCTGAGCGGCAAGGTGCTGGCGGTGTCGATGTCCGAGCCCGGCGCCGGTTCGGACGTCGGCGCGCTGACCTGCAAGGCCGAGCGGCGTGACGGCGGGTGGGTGATCAACGGCCAGAAGACCTGGTGCTCCAACGCGCACATCGCTGAACACATCCTGCTTGTCGCCCGCACCTCCACGGAAGACCGCAAGCACGACGGGCTCACCATGTTCTCCGTACCGGCCGGAATCGACGGCCTCACCGTGCGCGGCATCGACACGATGGGCGGCCGCGAGGTCAACGACCTTTACTTCACCGACTGCCTCCTGCCCGACGACGCGGTGGTCGGCCAGGTCGACCAGGCCTGGCGCCAGTTGATGGCGGGGCTGAACCTGGAGCGCATGATCATTGCCGGTCTGATGCTCGGCACCGCACGCAGGGTGTTCGACGACACGGTGTCCTACGTGCGGGAACGCCGGCAGTTCGGCCGTCCGGTCGGCAGCTTCCAGGCACTGCGGCACCGGCTCGCCGACCACGCGACGGAGTTGGAGTGCGCCCGGTTGCTGGTGCACGATGTGGCGCGGCGGATCGAGGCCGACCCGGAGCGGCAACTGCCGCGCGAGACGTCGATGGCCAAGCTGAAGGCCACGGAGTTCGCCAAGGCCATGGCGCTCGACGGCATGCAGATGATGGGCGGCTACGGCTACGCCACGGAGTACGGCATGGAACGCCTGCTGCGATCCACGGTGGTGTCCACGGTCTACGGCGGCACGAGCGAGATCCAGCGCGACATCATCGGAAAGGCCTACGGACTCTGACAGTGATGACGCGGATGAGCGCCTCCCGGTAGGGGTCCGACCCAGCGTATGGCTGACCTCGGGTCCTCAACGGGATCCGCCGGGCCTCAGCCGGGAGGCGCTCGTCCGCACTCACCGTGGCGGGGTGACCTCGTGACGCGCTCTCCGGCGGCATGATCGCCGACGATTCCGCCTGTACCGCGCGTGCGGCACTTCTGCGGCTTTCCTGCTTCATGACAAGGCGCCGGTTCGCCTCGACGGCGAACCGGCGTTTCCTGTCCCGCTACGCGGGAGAGTCCACCTCACATGTTCTCGGCACCGGCTTTGATGGCTTGGCGGATGCGGAAGTAGGTGCCGCAGCGGCAGATGTTGCGGATGCCGTCCAGGTCGGCGTCGGTGATTGCGCGGCCTTCGGCGGCGACACGGCGGACCAGCGCCACGGCGGCCATGATCTGGCCGGGTTGGCAGTAGCCGCACTGGGCGACGTCGTGGTCGAGCCATGCCTGCTGCATAGGGTGCAGGTCCTTACCGACCGTGGCCGGAAGCCCTTCGATGGTAGTGACCTCGTCTGTCGGCTGGAGATCCCCGACGGGGACCGCGCAGGGGTTGACCGCTTTGCTGTTGATGTGGCTGGTACACGCCTTGCAGACGTTGATGCCGCAGCCGTACTTGGGTCCGGTGATACCGAGAATGTCGCGCAGGACCCACAGCAGTCGCACGTCCCCGTCGACGTTGACGGTGACCTGCTCGCCGTTGACGCGAAACGTGTGCTCGGACACTCAGATCTCCTTGTTTCAGCGGACGTAGTTCAGGCCGTCGGTCGGGGATGGGGGAATGGGGGGAACAGTCGGTTTGGGGGTGAAGGAGAGCGTGCCGTGGTTGATCGGGAAACTGGTGGGCATCTTTCCGGTCGCGCGGCCGTACGCACAGGCGACCGCGGCCATCGACGCGGCGACGCCCAGCTCCCCGGCACCGCCGGGCTTCTCTGAGGTGCCGGGCATGATGATGATCTGGAGTTCGGGCGGAGTGTTCCACTGCCGGGTGTAGAAGTAGTTGTCCCAGCTCGCTTCGAGGAAGTATCCGTCGCGCAGGTGCAGACTGGAGGTCAAGGCCAGCGCGATGCCGTCCATGACGCAGCCCATCATCTGCGCTTCCAGACCCCGCGGGTTCACGACAAGGCCGACGTCCACCGCGAATACGACCTTGGTGACGCGTGGTCCGGCCACGCCGTCGCGGACGGGACGGTTGACGGTCTCGGGCCGGCAGTCGATCTCCACCAGCGCGGCGCTGACGGACTTGTACTCCGCGTGGAACGCGATGCCCTGCGCGGTGCCGGCCGGCATCGAGCGCCCCCAGCCGCCGGCCTCGGCCACCTTGGCCAGCACCGCGCGGGAGCGGTCATCGCGGAGAAAGTCACGCCGCAACCGACAGGGGTCCTTGCCCATCTTCGCGGCGAGCTGGTCGACGATGAGCTCCCGGGCGCAGGTGACGTCGGGCGAGTAGACGTTGCGCATGCTGCCGGTGTTGAAGCTCTTGTCCGTTTCGCTGAGCAACCGGCTGTTGCTACCGAAGTCGTACGACATCGTCTGGCTGAGCTGGAAGAACGTTTCGGAGAACCCGATGTCGCCCACCGGAAGCTTCGCGGCCATGGCGGTGATGATCTCGCCGAGCCCGTGGCCGAGGTCCGTGGAGACGCTGGTGTGCCGCTGACCGTAGCTCAGCACGGTGCCGCCGAGGTAGGAGACACGTACCCGCGAGGTGGCCATCGGGTGTGTGCGGCCCTGGCGGGAGTCGTCGGCGCGGTGCCACATGAGCTTGACCGGCTTGCCGGTCTTCTGGGACACCTCGGCGGCTTCCAGCGCGGCGTCGAAGAACAGCTTGCGCCCGAAGGAACCACCGCCCTCGACGACGTGCACGGTAACCTTGCCGACCGGCAGCCCCAGCTTGGCCGCGATGGTCTCCTGGGCGACGATCGGCGACTTCAACCCCGACCAGATCTCGGCGCGGTCCGCCCGCACGTCCGCGATCGCGCAGTTGGGCTCCAGCGCGCTGTTGCTCCGGAAGTAGAAGGTGAACTTGCCTTCGACGATCGGAGTCGGCGGCCTGAGCCCGAGCGGTAACTCCGCGGCTTCCAGTTCCCGGAGTACGGTCTCGTCGGACTTCCCTTCCGCGGTACCGGCCTTCCAGGAGACCTTCAGGGCGCGTACGGCGTCGATGCACTGGCCGAAGGTCTCGGCGCGCACCGCCACCCCGGTGGAAATCGTCACGACGTCGGTGACGCCCGGCATGGCACGGACCTCGTCGAGATTGGCCACCGAACCGACTTTGCCGTTGATGGTCGGCGGGCGACACACCATCGTCGGCTTCGCGCCCGGGACGTCGAGATCCATCGTGAACTTCTTGCGTCCGGTCACCGCGTCCAGCGCGTCGATCCGGTTGTGCGGCCTGCCGATGACGGTGAAGTTCTCGCGTGGGGTGAGCTCCACCGACACCTGCTGGGTCCGCATGCTCGCGGCCTTCTCGGCGAGCGCACCGATGTCGACGCTGCGGCCGGAGCGATCGCTGATCACTCCGGCCTTCAGCGTCAGGGCGGTGACCGCCGAACCGAGTTCGGCCGCCGCCGCCACCATCAGCCGGGAGCGGGCGACGGCGGCGGCGACCCGGATCGGGGTGAAGGTCGCGATGGTCGTGTTCGACCCACCGGTGAGCTGGTTGAACACCAGTTCCGGCCGGGCGTCGGCCAGCGTGACCCGCACCCGGTCCAGCGGAACGGACATCTCCTCGGCGATCAGCATGGCAGTCGAGGTGGTGATGCCCTGCCCCACCTCGACCCGCGGCAACGCGAACGACACCGTGCCGTCCCGGTTGACCTCGACCGTGATCAGGCCCGAGGTCGGCAGCGCCGCCAGGGTCATCATGTCGCTGAGGTCGAGTATGTCGGTGATTTCCGGCGAAGGCAGCTGGACGTCTGCCGACGCCGGCGTCGGGACGAGGTTGGCAGCGGCCACCAGGGTCGGAGCCGCTACCACGTACCCGAGGAACCGCCGCCGCCCAATGGCCTCGTCCGGTAGCCCGCCACCATTTGTTTCCGTCATCGCTCAGCTCGAGTTCGGACGGTTGATCGTGGGAATTTCGATCTTGGTCTCCTTGGCCTTGGTGAGATAGAACAGGATGTACTTCCGCAGGGCTTCGTCGATGACCCAGGCGATCTCGGGGACCAGCGGCAGCGGAATGAGACCCTCGCGGAACTTCACCAGAAGCGGCCAGGCGGTCCTGACCGCCGGGTCCCACACCGGCTCGCGCTCGATGCCGTCCCAGCCCGCGATCTGGTCGTCGACCAGGTACCTGGCGAGCGCGTTGCACAGGGACCGGCTGGCCTTGGTGCCGAGGCTGGTCTGCTCGGCGAGCTGATCCAGCAGGATGTCGGTCAGCTTCACACCCTCGGGCGTCGGTCCCATGTTCCGGGGCAGGATCTGGTCCGACTGAGCGTTGGCCGCGTCCCAGCTCGCGGGGATGTACTCGTCCCTGATGCCGAGCATGTGCGCGGTCACCTGCCACACATGCAGGTACGCCTCGGACTCGGCGGTCTTGATCGGGACATTCCACCCGCGCAGCTTGCGCATGGCGTAGGTCGGCAAGGTGTGCCAGGTGACCAGCATGTCTTCCTGGCTGATCGGAATCTCCTCGCCGGAGACCTGCCCCCAGTACGGGGACTGCGGCAGCAGGTGCCGTACCGCCGCGTGCACCAGCCGGGTCTTCACGGCCTGAACGACGCAGGTGCCGTCGGGCCGGTACGCGTTCAGGTCACCGACGGCGAATCCCAGGAGGCTGGTCTTGGCGACGCGGTCTTCCATGTCCGCGCCACCCTTGGAGTAGTAGACCGCGCGCGCCTCCTTGGGAATGGCGGTGCTCAGCATGCCGCCACCCACGCCGTTGAGCAGGTTGAGGTAGAACCCTCGGGACTTGTTGAACTGGGCCGCGATCTCCAGCTTGCCCTGGTCCGCCCACGAGGGCAGTTGGCGGGCTCGCTCCATGAAGTCCCGCAGGTCCGCCGGTAGCCCTGCGGGCAGGGGCTGGTCGTTACGGTTCCAGTCCCAGAGCAGACGGTTGACCTCGGGCACGGCGCCGCGATCGAGCAGCGAGGCGACCAGCGGGTCGGCCTCCTCGTCCCACACCCACCGCGGATCGACGCCTGCGCCGGCACCGGCGATCGAACCGGTCGGCGCCCAGGTCCAGGGCATCGCCCGAGCCGGGAACGCCACCCCCAATGCTCCGAGCGTCCCCAGGGCCCCGCCTGAAATCAGAATCTTGCGCCTACTCAACTCCGCCATGCTGGGCTCCTCGTGAGTTGCGGAAGCTGATGATACGTTGATACGCATCAGGTTTACTTGTATCTCGAAGGGTGCGGACCAAGCCGGAAACACCCGCAGAAACGGCTGTCGCTTCGCGGTTCCCGGCTGGACCTCGGTATCCCGGCCGGCTCCTCATCGATATCGAGGAACTGCCACAGCGCCGCGACCGAACAGCTCTGGTGCCTTGCGAGCTCGGCAGGGCGGAACGGAGATCCTGGGGCCCGGACTCCCCCACGTCTCGGACCCCGGAATTCACAGCGGTGCTCATCGCCTGGGCCGTGGGTCCGACCCAGGCGGTCCCGATCAGTAGTTGGGGTTGTTGGACAGCGGAATCTCGATGTTGATCTTTCGTGCTTCGGACAGGTAGACCAGCAGCACCTGGCGAAGGAGCTCCTCGAAGAGCCAGTAGGTGCTCTGCGTCCCGGGGAACACCTTGAGCAGTCCTTCACGGACGGCGATGAAGGGCCCCCAGAACGTGTTGAGGACCCCTCCCCAGAACGGCTCCTTGGGGATCTTCATCCAGTCGCCGATCTTGTCGCCGAGCAGGAAGCGCGTGAACGCGGCGAGAATGTCCTTGGTGATGAGGCTGCCATCGATGCCGGAGCCGAGGTTCAGGAGGATGTCGGCCAGCTTGATGCCCTCGGGCGTCGGGGCCAGCACCGGGTCCAGGACCTGCTTGGCCTGGGAGTTGGCCTCGCTCCACGACGAGGGGATGTACTCGTCCTTGATGCCGAGCATGTGCCCGGCCACCTGCCACGAGTGCAGGAATGCCTCGGACTCGTCGACGGGGAGCGGCACCTTCCACGCCTGCAGGGTCTTCATGACAGTCGTGGGCAGGCTGTGCCACGTGACCATCATGTCCGCCTGGCTGATCGGGATCTCCTCGTCGGCGGACTTCTGCCAGTACGGGGACTTCGGCAGCAGGTGACGGACGGCCGCATGGACCAGCCGGGTCTTGACGCAGGTCACGATCATTTCGCCATCGGCGTCGTAGGCGTTCGCGGTCCCGATGTCGTACCCGAGCTTGGCGGTCTTGGAGACGCGGTCCTTCATGTCCGCACCACCCTGCGAGTAGTAGACCGCTCGCGCCTCCTTGGGGATGGCCGTGCTGATCATGCCGCTGGCGAAGCCGTACAGCACGCCGAGGTAGAGACCCCGCTTGTTGTTGAACTGGACCGCGGTGGCGAGCTTGCCCCCGTCGACCCATGAGGGCATCTGGCGGGCTCGCTCCATGAAGTCCCGCAGGTCTGCAGGCAGTCCGGCCGGCAACGGCTGACCGTTCTTGGTCCAGGTCCGGAGTAGCGGATTGACCTTGGGCACGTCTCCCCGGTCGATCAGCGAGGCGACCAGCGGATCGGCCTCCTCGTCCCACACCCACCGCGGGTCGATGCCTGCCCCTGTGCCCGCCACCGACCCGCTGGCCGACCACGTCCACGGTGTACGCGCCTGTGCGGGCGTCGCGATGCCGAGCGCACCGAGCGCACCGAGCGCACCACCGGCCTTCAACATATTGCGCCTGCTGACTTCGCCCATGCTTTCGTTCCTCCTCGTTGTCGAGGCCGAGCGCGCGCGTTGATACGATGACACAGAGTGTGCTTCTGTGTATCATCGCAATGACAGCACACTGTTGCGCTCCTCACAAGACCCACAACATCTTGTTAGGCGAACCGGTCAGATGACTCACAGGAGATGATGCGTGGAATCCGCGCTGTCCGCTCTTATGGCGCCTTCGGACTCGGAGTCGTTGCTGGAGCGCGCATACCTCGACGCCGTCGAACGCGTCGACGACATGGACGAGACCCGTGCGCGCATACTCGATGCGGCGTATGAACAGTTCTGCCGGATGGGAATTCGACGGTCCACCGTGGAGGACGTGGCCCGACGGGCGGGGGTTTCACGGATCACGGTCTACCGGCGGTTCGCCACGAAGGACGTGCTGGTCGAACACGTGGTGCGTCGCGAGTTTCGCCGGTATTTCGATCAGTTTCTCATCGATATAGAACAAGCCGGCACCGCCGCCGACCGGGTGGTTCTGGGCTTTGTGAGCTCGTTGCGCGCGATCCGGAGCAACCCGCTGATCGGCGGTCTGATCGCCGCGGAACCGGACCTGCTCGTGCCCTCCATGATCAGTGACGGGGGCCGGACCCTCGCCACCGTACGGCAGTTCGTCGCGGGCCAGCTCCGCAGCGAGCAACGCGCGGGCAACGTGTCGAGCGACTTGGACACCGATCTCGTGGCCGAACTGATGGTTCGAGTCTCCACCTCCTTCCTCGCGACCCCCAGCCACATCATCGACCTCGACGACGACGAGCAGTTGGCCGCGGTCGCCCGGCAGTTCCTCGTGCCCATGCTGGAAGCAACCCGCTCGTCGGATTGACCGCCAAGGAAAGAGAAGTCCGCTTCAGCGACCCCGAAGTCGAACATCTGGCGATGATGTCAGGTGACGGCGCCAGGAGGTCAGCCCCTGCGAACCGCAGCACCGATGAGGAGTGATCGGTGTCATGCCAGAAGCAGACGGGGGGAATCTCATCTGGCATTTTGTCTCGCCTTAGGTCTTACGCCACCAGGGCCGCTCCCCCGAGCGCGTGCCCGACCGCCGCCTCGTTGAACGCCCGAATCGCCGCCGTCTCCGCCGTCTTCACCCAAGCCAGGCCGAGGATCGAGGGAGGCAACCCCGTGACGGGGACGAAGCTGACGTCCGGGCGCCCGTGGTGAGCCGCCGTGGGGGTGCAGAACAACATGCCGCCCCGGTTGAGCGCCACCTGGGTCAGACCCTCCTGGCTGGTGGCCACCGTACCGGCCAGGGGAATGGGCCGACCGGAAGGGGTTGCGGACGGTGCCACACGCTCGCGCCACACGCGCGGAGCCGGGCCGTCCAGGCCGATCAGGGACACGTCCGCCAGCTCCTCCGCTCCGATGCTCGTACGGGCGGCCAACGGGTGGCGCGAGGAGACGCCGAGCTGGTACGAGACCCGGTTCAGCCCTTCGCCCGTCGCCAGATCGGGCTCGTCCACCGGGAGCAGCGTGAACGCGATGTCCACCTGTCCGGCCCGCAACTTGCCGAAGGGATCGGAGAGCGGGATCTCCACCAGCTCCGCCTCGCACCCCGGGTACTGGCGCTCGAAGGTGCGCACGCTGCCGATGACGACGTCCGTGGGCGTGGCCAAAAAGCCGATCCTGATCACGCCTGTCACCTCGCGGGCGGCCGCCTTGGCCCGGCTGACCGCGTTCGCGAGGCCGTCATAGGAGAGGCGCAGGTCGGCCAGGAAACGTTCGCCCAAGGTCGTAAGGCGCACGCGCCTGCTGGTCCGGTGGAAGAGCCGGCCGCCGATCCTGGTCTCCAACGAGCGCATGAGCTGGCTCACCCGGCCAGGTGACAGGTAGAGGCGCTCGGCCGTACGCGCGAAGTGCAGCTCCTCGCTGAGCACAACGAAGCACTCCAGCTCCCTGAACTCCATCTCCGCCTCCGGCTGATCGTTTAGTCCACCTAAACCAAGCTTTCGATCTTCGCCATTGTTCCCGCTGGTAGCCGGCAGAAGGCTTGCCGGCATGACCATGACTGATGTTTCCGCCGCCACCCGGGCACGCTGGCTCGCCGTGTCCTCGGTCGCGGTAGGCACCTTCACCATCGTGACCAGCGAGATGCTGCCCGTCGGCCTGTTGACCTCGATCGCCGCCACCCTCGACGTCTCCGACGGGACGGCCGGGCTGATGATGTCGGTTCCCGGACTGGTCGCCGCCGTCTCCGCGCCCGTGCTGGCAATCACCACCCGACGGCTCGACCGGCGCGTCACGCTGCTGGGGCTGATGGCGCTGCTGGCGGTGGCCAACCTGACGGGCGCGCTCGCGCCGAACTACCCCGTCATGCTGGCCGCCCGGGTGCTGACCGGGGTGAGCATCGGCGGGTTCTGGGCCTTCGCGGCCGGCCTCGGGCTGCGGCTGGTGCCCGAAGGGTCCGTCGGGCGGGCCACGTCGATCATCTTGGCCGGAGTGTCGGTGGCGTCGGTACTGGGGGTGCCCGCGGCGACGTTCATCTCGTCGTTCGCGGGATGGCGGACCGCGTTCATCGCCATGGGGGTGCTGGCCCTGGCCATGCTCGCGCTGCTGGCCACCACCCTGCCGCCCCTACCCGGCGAACCCCGAGCCCGCGCGTCTGAGCCGTTGCCCCACGAGGCCCCGGCCCACGCCTCGGAAGGGCAGCTCACGTGGCTCTCCGGCCCGCTCAAGGTCGTCCTCGTCCTGACCGTCCTGATCGTGTCCGGGCACTTCGCGGCCTACACCTATGTCCGGCCGTTCCTGGAGCAGGTCTCGCACGCCGGTCCCGCCCTCGTCAGCACCGCCCTCCTCCTGTACGGCGCCGCGGGCGTGGCCGGTAATTTCGCGGCAGGCGCATGGGCGGCCAGGAACCCCAAGCCGGTCCTGGTCGCGCTGGCCGTGCTCATGGCACTCTCCACGGCCGCGCTGCCCCTGATCGGCCTGCCCCTGATCGTGCTCGTGGTGTGGGGCCTGGGCTACGGCGGTGTGGGGGTGACCCTGCAGCTCTGGATCATGCGGTCGGGTGGCGGTGAAATGGGCACGGCGCTCTTCGTCTGCGCCTTCAACGTCTCCATCGCGCTCGGCTCGTTCGCCGGCGGCCGGGTCGTGGACGGCGTGTCGATCTCCGCGGTCATGTGGGTGGGAGCGGCACTCGCTGCGGCCGGCGCGGCCGTCGCCGGCATCTCGGGCAGGAGTGGGACGACCGGTTCATGAAGAATCGCGCCTGATCGGGGTGCCGCCCCACTCCGCCGCAGGTCGTAAGCGTGATCTGGCCACTCCTCATGTCCCCCATGCCCGCGTTCGTCTCCCTCGGTACCGGCGACCGGCCCCGCGCTTGCTAGGTTTACGCGTCTACGCGAATTGATCAATAGGGAGACATGGACCGCAGCAGCCGACGTACCAAAGCGCTGTGGACCGCCGTCGCGCTGGGGACGGCGGCGCTGCTCGCGGCGGCCTGGGCGACGGTGAACCAGGCGTGGCCGTGGAGCAACGCGCTGCCGGACCGGTCGTGCTGGAACTCCATCGACCGATCACTGTTGTCGGACGCGGCACGGCGTGGCGACACGTCCTGGGAGGTCGCCGAGGGTGAGGACCGGTGGGGTGACGCGGAGTGCACCGTCACGACGGGCGACTGGCGGTTCAGCACCACCGTGATGAAGACGCCGCTCAAGGCACATCTGTGGTGGAGGCTCGGCATCGTCCCGCTGGGCCACGGCCTGCCAGGGATGATCAGGCCCAGCGGCGACCGCGTCGAGGGCTGGCTCTATCTGCCCCCATGCGGGAACGCACTGGTGAACGTCAACGTCCCCGGCACGGCGTCGGAGCGGCGCGGCGCCGCGGATTTCGCCGCGAAATCCCTGCTCACCGTCGGCAACGCGAAGATCGCCAGGTGCGGAGGCAAGCCGTTCCCCGATCCTGGCACCTTCGACTGGTCCGGAATGGAGTCCGTACGCCTCGCCCCGGGCGAATCACCCTGCGGTGTGGAGCTACCCGCGACCGTACGGAAGAAGAACGGTGATCTGGCACAGATCGGCGTCTTCGGCGAGGGCCCTGTCGCCCGGTGCGCAGCCCTCCGCGAAGGCGACGACGAGCACGACCTGGGTCTGTTCTCGGCTGTCGTCCTGTACGACGAGGCGATTCTGAACGCCCTCTCGCCGGACGGCGTTCGAACCACCGTGCGCGTATCTCCTGGCAAGCCCCTGGATCTGACGCGCGAGGACCTCCGCTACGACCGCGACGCCGCGACACGTCTAGTGTGCGGCGACGGTGGTGCCGCCAGGTTCGTGCATGTATTCGCCTCAGGTTCCGACGCCGAGTACGCGGCGATCAAACGCGCCGTTCTGAACAAGGTCGCGAACGACATGGGGTGCCACTGACGACAGCGGTGACAAGATCGCCGGCCGGTGACACTACAGCAGGGCGGAGCTGCACCGAGCACCCGCCGGTCAGAGACGCGCCGCCGGATCGGGACTCTACGAGCGACGGCTCTGTCTCTCTTTCTCAACCGGACAGACCCGTTGCCGAATCCCCGGTGCGCTCGTCCTCGGTGGGGAGGGAGAAGCGGTCCCGCCGGTCAGGCGGAACCAGGTCGAGGTATCCGGGATGCCGGGCGATGTAGTCGCGGACGAACGGGCAGTACGGCATGACCGACAGTCCGGCGGCCCGGGACGCGTCCAGCGCGCCCCGGACGAGTGCCGAGCCGAGGCCGCGCCCCTCGTACGCGGGATCGACCTCGGTGTGGATGAACGAGATCCTCGATCCGTGACGCCGGTACTCGGCGAAACCTGCGACCTTCCCGTCCACGGTGATCTCGAACCGCCTGGCCTCCGGGTTGTCGGCAACCCGTGGTTCGGTGTGCTCCATGTGTGTCTCGGCTCCTTCGGCGGGCGCCCGGATCGCCCCACGGCGACCCGGGTCGTACGGACGGACTCTCTGTTCTGCGGCGTGACGGTCAGGCGGCGATCGTGGCGTGCATCTCCCACACCAGGATCTCGGCGGGCTCGACGGCGGTGACCCGCTGCCCACCGGTCGCGGTGAACCGTACGGCGTCGCCGGGGCCGAGAGTGCCCGCGCCTTCGAGCGTGACCGTGCCGCGCGGCACGAACAGGTGCAGGAACGGAGCCTCGGGCAGCTCGACGCTCTGCTCCGGCCGCAGCCGGGCGGCGTAGAGCGCGGCGTACCGGTTCTTGATCCGGATGGCGGAGGCGCCATCGTGCTTGTCCATCCCGGACGCCACCGGAACCAGGCCGCCGGACAGCAGCTCGTTCTCGATTTCGAGTTGCTCGTAGCCGGGGGTGATGCCGGGCTCGTCGGGGACCACCCACATCTGGACGAAGTGCACCGGCTCGTCGTGGGCGGCGCCGCCCCGCAGCCGCCAGGAGTCGTTCTTCTCCGAGTGCAGGATGCCGGTGCCCGCGCTCATCCGCTGCGCCAGGCCGGGGTAGATCACGCCGGAGTGGCCGGTCGAGTCCTGGTGGACCAGAGAACCCTCCATGACCCAGGTGACGATCTCCATGTCCTGGTGCGGGTGAGTGTCGAAGCCGGTGCCCGGGAGCACCCGGTCGTCGTTGTTGACCAGCAGCGTGCCGTGGTGAGTGTTGCCGGGGTCGTAGTGACGGCTGAAGGAGAAGGAGTGCTTTGAATCAAGCCACGTGGTCGCCGTGGCGAACCGCTCGTCCGCGCGGCGGACGTCCACTCGCGGGGTCGGCGTGGTCCTGGTCATGGGATCCCCTTCCGGAGGTCTCGCCCGAAGCGCCGGAGGTGAGGTCCGGCTCTGTAGATGATCTGTCATCTACGTTCCGGCTCAACATACATGACGCATCATCTATTCCGCAAGCGCATGACGTGTCATCCATCCGGGGTACGCTGGACGGCATGGACGGTCCCTCCTCCCCACTCGCCCCCTCCGGTCGGGCAGACTCCGAAGCCGGCACTCCCTGGCTGGACGCGGACGAGCAGCGCGCCTGGCGGGCCTACGTGCGCATGCAGGGCCTGCTGGCGGCGCGGCTCAACCGCGAGCTCCAGCTCGAGTCGGGCCTGTCCCTCGCCGACTACGACGTGCTGGTCCAGCTCACCGACACCCCGGAGGCGCGGCTGCGCCCGTTCGAGCTGCAACACGAGCTGCAGTGGGAGCAGAGCCGCCTGTCACACCACCTGGCCCGGATGCGCCGCCGCGGCCTGGTCGAGCGCGAGGAGTGCTCCGAGGACGGGCGAGGCGCGTTCGTCGTGCTCACCGAGAAAGGGCGCCAGGCCATCACCGCCGCCGCGCCCGGCCATGTCGGCGTGGTACGGCGGTTCTTCTTCGACGGGCTGACCCGCGAGGAGGTCGCCATGCTCGAACGGCTCACCACTCGGATTCTCGATCGCCTCTCCGACGCGGACGCCGAAACCGAAGGCGACGTCGGCTGACAGTGATCTCGCGCGCGTATCGGTGAGGGACCCGGACAAGGACGTCGGGAACCGCTTGCGTCTTGCGTGACGATGACAGCCCGCGGGCGAGGAACGCATGCCGCGCGCACTCCGCTCACCGCCGCCCGGTGAAGGCCATGTGCCTGGCTCGCGGGATATCGTTCGCGCGGCCACACGGCGGGCTGGATCACGACCCTTGCGATGAACCAGCTCACCGCGGCTGTTATACGTAGATGAGAGGTTCGGTGGGAACCGTGCAGTTCGAGAAGGGAGCGGAGGTCCCACCCATGAGCGATGTCGAAGATTACGCCTATGGCGGTGCTGGCCTCCCCCTTCACCGCGGCTACCTACCTCGGCGGCGGAATGCGGCGGACAAGGACGTGGGCGACAGAACAGGTCCGGCGGTGGATGGGTGGGACATCTCCCACATCCTCCGTACAGGTCGAGAACGTCCCTGATGGGGCGATCCCGGCCGCGGCGAAAGGGGTCTCCTTCGTCGAGGTGCGGCCGGAAGGACTCGCTCCGATGACCCTCGCCTACGAGCGGCATGGGAGCGGAGAGCCGGTGGTCCTGCTGCACGGCCTCGGGTCACGCCGTCAGGCATGGGATCCGGTGGTGCCGTTGCTCGTGGCAGAACGTGAGGTGATCACGGTCGATCTGCCGGGCTTCGGGGAGTCTCCCGAGTCCCCTGCCTGCGTACCGCGTGATCTGCCCACCGTGGTGAGCGAGCTGGGCGCGGTGTTCACCGCGTTGGGGCTGGAGCGGCCGCACGTCGTGGGGCATTCGCTGGGAGGGCTGATCGCGCTGCGACTGGCCCAGGCTCACCTCGCCCGCAGTGTGATCGCCCTCGCTCCAGCCGGATTCTGGAACGAGGCCGAGCGACGGTATGCCTACGCCGTCCTGGCCGCGGCGCACCAGATGGCGCGCCTGCCGGATTCGATCGTGGTGCCGTTGTCGAAGACGCCCGTCGGGCGGGTCGCCCTGACCGGCACCCTCTACGGGCGTCCCGAACTCTGCCCTCCGGACGCCGTGGCCGCGTCGTTGCAGGCGATGCGCCAGGCGGCGGGGTTCGCCGCCACATTGCGGGCCGGGCGCGCCCCGGATCTGTTCCTCGGTGACATCCCCGGCGTTCCGGTGACCATCGCCTGGGGCAGTGGCGACCACATCCTTCCCATACGTCAGGCGGCGCGGGCAGCCGCGATGATCCCTGGCGCGCGGATGGTGCGGCTGCCCGGATGCGGGCACATCCCCATGAACGACACGCCCGAAGTCGTCGCCCGGATCATCCTCCAAGGGACGACCGTGCCCCCGGACCCCACATGGCCGCGGTACACGAGCCCGGCTTCGTACACGCTGAAGCGGCAACGTCCACCCGGCGACCCCGACGAGACCCCGCAAGCGGTGTGACCCGGCGCCTCACCGTCGTCTGGGGCTACGGCCTGCGCACACCTCGTGCCGAAACGCCCGTCTCCTACATTTCCATCGGCCTGTTCATAATCGGCATGGTCGGAGTGATCTCCTCGCGGCGATCGCGAGTTGCGGCTACGCGGCAGAGCCCAGCCTCGTGAGCTCCTTTCCGCCGAAGACGCCTTCCTTCCGCAGGGGCCGATCGGTGGGTCAGACCTGCTTGAGGAACCCACCGTCGACGGCGAAGTCCGCGCCGGTCGTGCTGGCCGAGCGAGGTGAGGCGAGCAAGGCGACCACATCGGCGATCTCCTGGGGCTCGACCAGACGGCCGGTCGACAGCTTCATCATTTCGGGTGCCACCTGGTTGATGACGCTGTCGCGGTCGGTTCCGGCCTGGGCGGCGATGATGTCGGCCGCGCCGCCGCTCTCCGTCCACCATGCCGTACGCACGGGACCTGGGGAGATGGTGTTCACCCGGATGCCCTGGGGTGCGAACTCCTCCGAGAGGGCCTTGGTCAGATTGTTGAGGCCCGCCTTGGCGGCGTTGTAGTCGACGTTCATGGGAGCGGGCAGGCGGGCGCTGCCCGAGGAAACGTTGACGATCGAACCTCCGCCACGGGCGAGCATCGGTGTGATGGCTGCCCGGACGGTGCGCACGATCGAGAACAGGTTGAACTCGAACATCACCCGCCAGTCTTCGTCAGTAGGAGTCAGGAACGAGAAGCGCGGCAGGGCCACGCCGGGCGGCGGTCCACCGGCGTTGTTCACCAGGATGTCGAGCCCACCGAACTCGGACACGGCCCTCGCCACGATCTCCCCGGGGGCCTCGGGGTCCATCAGGTCGGCCGGGACATGGCGCAGATCGCCACTGAGCGCCTCCAACTCGGGGGTGCTTTTCCGCGAGGCGGCCACGACGCGGACGCCCTCGCTCAGGAGGGTGCGGGTGACGGCCAGGCCGATGCCCTTGGAGGCGCCGGTGACAACGGCGACCCGGCCGGAAAGCTGGAGATCCATACTGTTTTCCCTCGTGTAATCGCCATCCGGAAAAGTGGATGGGCTCTTCGCGGAATACGTTAGGAGCGATCACCTGACGAGGGATGGCGTGATTCGGACCAGCAATCGCAGCGGAAATCGGACGCGGCATCCGTATATCCGCGCATGATTTACGAGCTCTTCGATCTCGACGGGGATCGCAGAACCGAATTACGAGGAACAGCCAGAACAGGACCGCCGGAACGTGAAACCTGACAGGTCAGCTAACGGGGGAACTCGGCTCTGACGCCCAGCAACCGCACCGGCCTCCGTCCGTCGAACCGATCGAGGGCGGCGAGGGCGGCCCGCTCGATCGCCGCCACATCAGTGGTCGGCGCCGCCAGGGGATAGCCGTGGGTGTGAGTCACGAAAGGCGCGTAGCGCACCTTGACCACGATCCGAGTGGCGGGCCGCCGCTCGGCGGCCACGTCGTCCGCTACGCGCCGGGCCAGCCGTACGACCTCGCGCCGTACCTCGTCCCAGTCGTCGAGATCGTGCTGGAAGGTGGTCTCACGGCCGCGTGAGCGCGGAACGTACGGCGTGTCGACCACCCGCGACTCGTCCCGGCCGAGCGCGAGCCGTACCAGCCACGGCCCGATCGTGGGACCGAACCGTTCAGCGAGAGCGTGCGGGTCGGTGGTCGCGAGTTCGGAGACGGTGCCGATGCCCATCGCGGCGAGCCGCTTGGCGGTCTTGGCCCCCACACCCCACAGCGCATCGGTCGGCCGGTCGCCGAGCACCTCGAACCATGTCTCGTCGGTCAGCCGGAAGACTCCGGCGGGCTTGCCGAAGCCGGTCGCCAGCTTGGCCTGCAGCTTGTTCCGCCCGATGCCGACGGTGCACTCGAGGTCGGTGGACTCGCGTACGCGCCGCCGGATCAGACGCGCCGTCTCCTCGGGATCGCCGTCGACCGCGAGGAACGCCTCATCCCAGCCGACCACTTCGACCACGGCGTCGAGTTCCTTCAACGTCGCCATCACGTCGGACGACGCCGCTTCGTACGCCTCCCGGTCGACCGGGAGGAACACCGCGTCCGGACATCGCCGCGCCGCCGTACGGAGCGGGAGGCCGGAGTGCACGCCGTACGGGCGTGCCTCGTACGAGGCCGTGCTGACCACGCCGCGCTTGGTCGGATCGCCGTCCCCGCCGACGACCACCGGGCGCCCGCGCAGTTCCGGACGGCGCAGCAGCTCGACGGCGGCGATGAACTGGTCGAGGTCGACGTGCAGCACCCAACGGCTCACATCTCATTGTGCGCACCGTCCCACCCCGAGCAGGAGCCGGGTGACCGACCGAAGCCCGTACGAGATCGCCGGAGTCCTGGTCGCGTACGGCCGGCGGGGACGAGCGCCCGCCGACCGGCCGTGCCGGCGGGCGCTCGTCCTCAGTCCGCGACCCGCTCCACGGGGATCCACAGCTCGGCGTCCGCCTCCGTCCCGTCCTGCGACAGCCGCGTGCGGGAGATCTCGGGCCCCGGCCTGCTCCGGTACGGGTTGGAGGGGAACCACTGCGTGAACACGTCCCGCCACAGGTACTGGAGTGTCTGCGGGAACGCGCCCGAACTCTCGAACACCGCCCAGGTCCCCGCCGGGACGGTGAGGGTCTCCATGTCCTCGGGCGCGACGGCGCTGGTCACCACGCCGTGGTAGTAGTCCAGTTCGGTGCCCTCCTCACGGCCGTCGGCGACGTGGTCGGCCACGTTGACGACTCCCTGCGGCTCCTGGTCGGAGAGTCGCTCCATCTGCCGCACGGTCTCCTGGTCGATGCTCCGTATGAACGCGACGATCGCCGGGTTCATCCCCTCGTGGACGAGCGGAACGCGTGCCTTCTTGCCCACCAGGCGGAACTCTTCCTTCTCCACGATCCGGTACCGCATGCTGCTGCTCCCTTCGATGATGAGGCGGAAGGACATCCGGGGCTGGGAGTACAGAGCCGCACCGGTCCGCCGGGCCTCGCCCGGGCCGACGCCGTGCACGGCGCGGAACGCGCGTGCGAACGCCTCAGCCGAGCCGTAGCCGTACCGCACCGCGATATCGAGCAGCGTCTCCTCGCCGGCGAGCACCTGCGCGCCCGCGACGGTGAGCCGCCTGCGGCGGATGTACTCCGACAGCGGGATGCCCGCCAGCGCGGAGAACAGCCGCCGGAAGTGGTACTCCGACGTGAAGGCCAACCGCGCCAACTCGGCCACCTCGATCCGCTGATCGAGATGGCGCTCGATGTGCTCCATGGCCTGGTTCAGCCGCTCCAGCATCCCCGGCCCTCCTTCCTCTTACGATCACCAACGCTAGGCAGGAACGCCCCGCCGGACCCGACATCCTGTGCCCGGCACGATCGGGTACGGCACGCCCATGCTCTTGTGATCAGCGATGCGGCGCTCCGCGCTTCCGCCGTCGCATGGCGCGTGCCGGCGGACAAGCGGGCCGAGTCAGATGTCGGGCCGGACCGGAAGGACGAAGTCCACGCCCGGCATGCCGCCCAGCGCGCGCTTCAGCGTCTCGGCCGCGTCAGGCTCATCGGTCCTGACGTAGAAGCTCTGCTGGTCGATCGGCCCCGGTTCGACATGGCACAACCGATCAGGGCAGTAGAAGGCGTGGAGCTTCGTCGCGAAAGCACTGTCCTCGTAGTAGATCGTGTCGACGTCCACTGTCCGCCGGATCTTCTCGGCGATGATTTCTTTGTCCCGCTCGGTCGCCACCCGGGCTCCCTCTATTCCAAACTGGAGTAGACCGGACCCTGGACGGGTCAAGATGATGTGGACGTCCGCCTTGCCCGCCCAGAAGTTGGACGGCCTCCGCACCAGGTTCACGGGAACCGGCGACGTGCTGATATCGACCGCGATCTTCGGGATGTCATCCGCACGGTGAGCGGTTCCCATGAAGTACGCCTGAACACCGCAGGTGATGCCGGGCGTCAGTGGCTCCGCCGACGCCTGCAGCTTGGTGTAGGCCGTGAGACTCTCGATCTCCGGCAAGGTACGGAGGAACTTCTCCACAACCGGCTGGGTCAGCGGCGTGAGCCCTTCCACCGAGCACTGCGAAACCACGAACCCGCGTTGCTCGGGCCAGGGACCGTCCGGCGGAGGAAGGACATCCGCTGACCGCGTCCCGAAGAACCAGGTGGCACCTGCTCCACCGACGATGAGGAGCGCGGCCATGACCGCCGCGGCCGCCCACGGCTTCGGGCGCGACTTCGGCACGCGCTCGAAGGCGAGCGCCTCGGCTCCGGGTTCGTCGTTCGCCCATGACACGTGGATGACGATGCTGCATCGCCGATTCACGGGTCAAGCCCGGACCCGGAGCACGACCTGTCGCGTCTGGAGTCGGACCACTACCTGGAGGTGCTCGCGGGTCTCCCCGGCTTCCGCGTCCGCGACACCCTGGCGACCGAACGGGTCGACGAACCGGTCGGGGCCGCTGACGACAAGCAGCCGACCAAAGCCATCGACCGCTACGGCCGCGTCGACGGCCGAGCAGCACATCGCTGCGGAATCTGCGGCGCGAATTACCCCCTCCACCACGTCTGATATTCATCTCAATATCGATTGGAAAGCCATATCGATATTGGACATGATCTGACGAGTTCTGGTCTGCTCTCTCACTGAAGATCGATAGTGAGGAGCTTGACATGCAGAACTCCCCCACCCCCGCCCCCCGGGCACGGCTGCGCGGGGCGCTGGGCGTGGCCGTCCTGACCGCCTCCGCACTGTTCGGAGGAACCGCCTACGGCGCCACCGGCGGCCACGCCACGAGCACCGCCGCCCCCGAGGCGTCGCAGGCGGTGGGCCACCACGACCTGATCGTTCGCGACGATCTTCAGGCGCTGTTCCGCGATGCGGCCGTGCGTGGAACGTTCGCGCTCTACGACGTGAAGCGGGGACAGACCACCGTCGTCGACTCGCAGCGGGCGCGACAGCGGTTGATCCCGGCCTCCACGTTCAAGATCCCGCACAGCCTGATCGCGCTGGAGACCCGAGCCGTCAAAGACGAGAACGAGGTGATCCCCTACGGCGGGCAGCCGCAGCCGTTCCCGGAGTGGGAGCACGACATGAACCTGCGTGACGCGGTCCGGGCGTCCAACGTCCCGGTGTTCCAGACGCTCTCCCGCCGGATCGGCCTCAAGCGGGAGCAGCAGTGGGTCAACCGGCTGCACTACGGCAACCGCCGGGTCGGTACGGTCGTGGACCGCTTCTGGCTCGACGGCCCGCTGGAGATCTCGGCGGTCGAGCAGACCGGCTTCCTGTCCCGGCTGGCCCGTCAGCAGTTGCCGGCGTCCAAGCGGAACCAGCTGACGGTGCGCGACCTGCTGAAGATCGAGGAGAAGGACGGCTACGCGCTGTTCGCCAAGACCGGCTGGGGCATGTCCACCAAGCCGGGCATCGGCTGGTGGGTCGGCTGGGTCGAGCGCGGTGACCGCCTCTACACCTTCGCGCTGAACATCGACATCAACGTCGACAAGGACACCGAGAAGCGGATCCCCCTCGCCAGAGAGTTGCTGAAGGCGCTCGGCGTCCTCCCGAAGGCATGACCGGTTCGCCGGGCGTCGCGATCACATGGAATCCTCCGATGCCATGACGTCGCCGCGCACGGATCCCGATGCCCCCGGCCGCCCGTCGGCCGGGGGTGTGGCGACAGCACCCACCCCTGCGCGGCGAGGACGGCAGGCGGTCTCCGACCGCCGGACGGTCGCGATCGTCGTGGGGATACAGCTGGCCATCTCGCTCGGCTACTACGCGGTGATGGCGCACCTGGTCCTCCACCTGCGCCATGATCTCGGCATGCTCGCCGGCACCATCGCCGTGGTGCTCGGCCTGCGCGTAGCGATCCAGTACATGCTGTACCTGCCCGCCGGCGCGATCACGGACGCGATCGGCCCGGCGCGTACGGGGGCGCTGGCCTGCGGGCTGCGGGCGACGGCGTTCGCGCTGCTGGGGTTCACCAGTGGATTCGGCGGGCTGCTCTGCGCGGCCGTGGTGATGGCGGTGGGCGGGGCGCTGTTCCATCCGGCCGCCCAGTCGCTGCTGGCCGGGGTGGCTCCGGCACATCGCTCCCGTGGCTTCGCGGCCTACGTGATCGTCGGCCAGCTGGGCGCGGTGGCGGGCCCGCCCATCGGGCTGGTCCTGCTGGCGGGCGGGTTCTGGCTGCTGTCGGCGGTGACCGCGGGTGCGTGGGCGGCCGGCGCCGTGCTGTTCATGCTGCTACGTCGCGAGCCCGGCAACCCGCGTACGGACACACCGCCGGACCCGCCGGCGGACACGCGGACGGACATGCGCCTGGACGTACGGGCGCTCGCCGAAGGGGTGTCGGTGGCGCTCCGCGACCGGGGCTTCCTCCGATACGCCCTGATCGCGGCGCCCGTCACGCTGCTCACCAACCAGATCGCGACCGTGGTCCCGCTCACAGGGGTCGGCGCCGGCGCGACGACCCTGTTCTTCTGCGTGGTGGCGGCGGCCACGGCCGCGATCCAGCCCTGGTGCGCGGGTGGCGGGCGAGGCGAGCGCCCCTGGTTGCTCAGGAGCGGCCTGCTCTGCGCGGGGATCGGCTATCTGGCGCTGCTGGCGGTGCCTCCCGACGGAGGTGACCGGACCGCCGTGCTGGTGGCGGCCGCCGTACTGCACGGACTGGCCGCCGGGCTGACGCAGTCGGCGGTGTTCCAGACCTTCACCCGCTGCGCTCCACCGCAGCGCTTCGGCGCCTATTTCGGTCTGCTCAGCTTCCTCTCCGGAGTGGTCTCCCTGGCGGGAGGGTTCGCCGTCGGCCCGCTTCTCGACGCCGGGAGCCAGGGCATGGCGACGGCGCTGGTCGGACTCGGCCTGGTCGCGGCGCTCTCCGCCGCCGCCCTGCGCCTTCCCCGCCCCCATCCGCCGGGACGCGGAAGCGCGTAGCCCTGTCCAGAAACCGGCCATGTCGTCCGGTGAGCCGCGAGCGACCGGCTCCCCGTCTCGGCTAGTGGTTCCCGGGGCGGGAGAAGCCGACGCGGGGCGTCGAATAGTTCGCGTAGCTCTCGATACGGACCACCGAGTGCGAGTTGGGCGCGTGGATCATCGTGTGCTTCTCGGGGTCGAGCACGATGCCCACGTGGTCGGGGCTGCCGTCCCCGTTGTTGTCGAAGAAGATGAGGTCTCCCGCCTGCTCCGTACCGTCGGGGATGCGGGGTCCCTGGAACCACTGGTCCGCGGCGACCCGGGGAATGTTGATCCCCGCCGCCTGGTAGGCGCGTAGCGTCAGCCCGGAGCAGTCGAAGGTGTTCGGCCCCGTCGCACCCCAGACATAGCGGTCGCCGAGTTGCGCGAGCGCGTAGTCGATGACGGCACCTGCCCGGGGGTTCTTGGCAAGGCTGTGGGCGTTCGGCGGGACCCTGGTGTTCTGCGGCCCGTAGACGCCTCCGCCCGAGCCGGACCCGTTGCCGCCGGTCTGAGCGGCGGTGCCGCTGCCGGCGCCCGTACCGGAGGCGGAGTCGGGTCCCGCGCCGGTCTCGGTGCCGGTGTAGCTCGCCAGATCGACGTTCCCATGGGAGTACGCGGGGTCGGGGATCCAGCGCATCGCAGGGTTGTCCTTCGCGGTGAAGGTCTGCTGGCTGGGAGGATTGATGGACGTGAAGAAGGAGACCGAGACGTACTTGTCGACCTCGTCGACCGCCTTCGTGACGGCGTCGACCGCCCGCTGCTTCGGCGCCGCCGCCCGGCTCACGCCGTCGTCCACCTCGATCCTGATGCTCGTCATGGAGATCACGTCGCTGTTGCTACGCTGCTCGTCCAGCCAGAGGCGCTTCTCGTTGTAGATCGTCTGGACGTCGGTCTTGGCGGTCGACAGCGCCGTCGCCGCAGCGTCGATCATGCTGGCGCAGCTGGTCAGAGCGCTGCTCAGGTCCGTGGCGGCATTGGGATAGGCGGCCATGTAGGTGACGAAGCTCTCGGCGGCCTCGCCGTTCCACGCGTCGTCGACGGTGCCGACCACGCGCTTGAGGGCATCGGTGTGCTCGGTCACGTCACCGGCCACCTTCCGCAGGCGTGCCGAGAGCGCGCTGATCTCGGACTGATCGGTCGCCAGTGTGTCGATGATGCGCTGGATGGGCTGAAGGTATGTGTCCCAGATGTCCGTCACGCCTGCACCACCCCAGAGCCCGGGGAGTTGGCACTCTTGACGTTCCCGATGACCGTGTGCACGGCCGTCTCGACCTCGGCCAGGTTCTGCTGGGCGTGCCGTGTCTCGGATCGGATCTTCGCCTGGAGCTTGCCGACGGCTGCGACGAGCTTGCCGGACGTGTTCTCAAGTGTCCCGAAGGAGAGCTGGCCGACGTGCACGGGAGCCTCGTCGGCATCAGCCTTGAACAGGTTGGAGACACTCATTGCTTTGCCGGCGCAATCCTCCAGAGCGTCGACGTAGACCTCGAACCCCGCCATGTAAGCCTCGCCCCAGGTGCTCGTCTGACATCCGTCGTGCCGGAAATTTTACGATCAGGTGCGTAATGCGATCAAGCGGCGAGCCCCGACAGCCTTGTGGCCGGGCCGGATCAGGCAGGTGGATATTCTCCGTTCCGTGAAAATCCGACAAGGCACCGCGAACGACATCGAAGCGGTCGCGGCGCTACACACCGCGAGCTGGCGGACGGCCTATGCCGGGCTCATGCCGGACAGCTACCTCAACGGGCCGCTGCTCGACGAGCGATCACGCCTGTGGCGTGCCCGGCTGGGAGCCGATCCGCACCCCGGCGGCGACACCACCTGGCGCCTCCTGATCGCCGAGGACGGCGACGCGCTCAGCGGATTCGTCTATCTCCTTCTCCAGGACGACGGGCGCGTCCTGCTGGACAACCTCCACGTCAGCCCGGCCCTGAAGCGTTCGGGCATCGGACGCCACCTCATGCACCACGGCTTCGAGTGGGCGGCCGCGCACCACCCCGGCCGGGCCGTCTATCTGGAGGTGCTCCGGGACAACACCCCGGCACGATCCTTCTACCGGCGCATGGGAGGTCGGGTGACCCGGGAGTTCGTGGAACCGTTCTCCGCGGGATTCGAGGTCTCCGTCGTCGAGTACACCTGGGACGCACCCGCCATGAGGAGCATCCCCACCCCGGATCCCGTCACCTCGTAACACCGGTCCAGTCGGCTCACATGCAGCGGAGGTCCCAGAAGGAGCCGTGATCGCGGTCCTGGATCTCAACGATGACCGGCCGATCATCAACGCCGTACCGGTATCCCGTCAGGTGAGGGGACTCCCACACCATGAACTCAAGGGAGTCGTTCCCGCCCTCGCTCGGCCGGATCCCGGCCGCCCTGTAGTAGCCGGCGATCTCATCCAGAGACAGTGTGGTGCTCAGGTCGAAGCGCAGCCGGAAAGTGCACATGTCCTTCATGTCGTACGCCCCTACCGAACCGTGGTAGTCGGTGCTGCTGATAGACGTCTCCGGCGGAGGGGGATGGTCCAGGAATCGGTCGGCGACTCCGGCCATCTGGTGGTCGTGGATCCACACAGGCGCCATCGCGAGAACGTAGAGCAGAGGAAGAACCGACAGGCTCGCGATGACGCGTCCCAATCGGCGTTTCGGTCCCGACGCCGTGTGCGGCCGTACGTCGTGCCGAGCCTCCGGCGGAGCTGTCGACATGGGATCCCCTTCTTTCGGCACGTCCGGCGATCACATGAAATTCACGATCTCACGATTTCCCGGATCGGGACATCCTTCTCACTCTGGATGGGATGACACACGCGCCGGCGGGGGGACCGTGGGCCCGGCGAGTCCGGTGGGCGCACCAGGAAGATCTTCGTGTCCAGCCGCTCCATCCCGCCTTCCCGCCCCACGAGCAGATCGACTGGATCGGGCACATGCGTGTCGCGGTACGCGTATGGCATGCGACGCGGCCTCCGGCTCAGCCGGTCGCGTTTCCACCGGCGAGCACCGGGGCCACGCCGGTCCGGCGGCGCGGGATCGCCAGGGCCAGCAGCGCGGCCAGCAGCGCCGCGCCGCCGCCGATCACGAAGCTGGTACGGAACCCGGCCATGGAGGGCAGCGAACTCGGCCCCAGGTGAACGATCATGTGGCTGAGCACCACACCGATGACGGCACTCGCGGTGGAGGTGCCGATGGACCGCATCAGGCTGTTGAGCCCGTTCGCCGCCGCCGTCTCCGAGGTCGGCACCACGGACATGATCAGCGCGGGCATGGCGGCGTACGTGAAGGCGATCCCGGCGGAGATGACCGCGGAGATCACCATGATCTGCCATACCTCGCGGGTCATCCCGAGCCCCATCGCGTATCCGCAGACGATCACCAGGCAGCCGGTGACCAGCGACGCCCTGGGCCCGCGAGCCGCCGAGATGCGCGCGGACAGCGACGAGACCAGCACCATCACGAGTCCGCCGGGGAGCAGGCACAGCCCGGCCGCCAGCATGGACTGGCCCAGGCCGTACCCGGTCGCCGTGGGCAGCTGCAGGAGCTGCGGGATGACCAGCGCCTGCGCGTACATGGCGAATCCGACCACGACGGAGGCGAGGTTGGTCATCAGGACCTGACGGCGGGCGGTGGTCCGCAGGTCCACGAGGGGCTCCCGGGCGCGCAGCTCGTACCAGCCCCAGACGAGCAGCACCAGCACGGCCGCGCCGAGAAGTCCGAGGGTGACCCCGCTCGTCCAGCCCCAGTCGCCCCCCTTGGAGACACCCAGCAGCAGGCAGATCAGCCCCGTGCAGAGACCGAACGCGCCGACGAGGTCGAATCTGCCTCCGCTGCGCACCGGCGACTCCGGCACCAGGACGATCACCAACGCCAGCACCACCAGGGCCAGCCCGCCGGACGCCCAGAAGAGCACGTGCCAGTGGACGTACTGCGCCACCGCCGCCGCGGCCGGCAGGCCCAGAGCCCCGCCGATGCCCATCGAGGAACTCATCAGCGCCATCGCCGCGCCCAGCCTCTCGGGCGGCAGTTCGTCGCGCATGATGCTGATGCCGAGCGGGATCACCCCGATGCCGAATCCCTGCAGAGCCCGCCCGATCACCATCGGTACGAGCGATTCACTCAGCGCGCACACCAGGGAACCCACGATCAGCAGCGTCAGGCTGAGCAGCAGCATCCGCCGCTTGCCGTACATGTCGGCGAGCCTGGTGATGACGGGGGTGGCGACCGCGCCGGCGAGCAGCGTCGAGGTGAACACCCAGGACGCGTTCGATGCGGAGGTGTGCAGCAGGACGGGCAGCTCGGACACCAGCGGAAGCACCAGAGTCTGCATCAAGGCGACCAGGATGCCGGCGATGCACAGGACGGCGATCACGCCTCTGGTGCGCGACGAGCCGGTCGCGGACCCCTTTTCGTGACCGGTGAGTGACGTCGCGCTCAAAAGGCCCCCCGCTCGCATGTCCGGCGGACCGGCCCACACCCCGACATACGCATCATGCACAGTCGCTTCCGGCAACATTCCGGCGGCCCTCACTCAAGGGGGCATGATCGGCGATGCCGCACGTCGCCCGGGAGCCCGGTGGCCTGCGTAGGAGGAACGCCCGGATACGATCAACGCGGAACCGTGCGCCGTTCTTAGGGGCAGGCTGATCTTGGATACCTCCCGCTTCCACGCGATCCGCACGCGTGCGGTCAAGCTGGCCGTCGCGGCCGTCGTCATCGTCATGCTGGGCATCGTCGCGCTCGCGCCGAACGGGCAGCAGGAGCGCGCCGCCGCCTCTCCGTCCGACCTCGTCTCATTCCGTCCCGACGGGACCATCTTGATGGCGCGCCCCGGAGTCACCGCCCCCGTCCTGGAGGTGTACGAGGACTACCAGTGCCCGTACTGCCGGGACTTCGAGCGGCTCAACGGCGGCGTCGTCCGGGAATGGGCGGTGCAGGGCAAGGTCGCGGTGATCATCCACCCGTTCACGGTCTTCGGCGAGAACACCCGCGTGACGCGGGACAACTCGCGTCGTGCGCTCATGGCGTCCCTGTGCGTCACCGACCCGCGCAAGTGGCTGGACTTCCACGACGCGCTGTACTCCCACCAGCCCGAAGAGACGCTGGCGGGCGGATTTGCCGTCGAGGAACTCGTGGGGTACGCGAAGGGGATCGGCATCGCCGAGTCCGAGTTCACCACGTGCCTGAACTCCCAGGAGACCGCCGACCGCGCCGACGCGCTGTCGAAGCTCGCCTTCGCCCGCGGTGTCCAGGGCACGCCGACCATCCGGCTGGACGGACGCGACCTCGACTGGAGCACCTCATGGGCCACGCCCGTACAGCAGGTCTGATTCTCCGGTGATCATCAGACGTCCCGCCTAGGAGGCGCCGCCGGATCCACCCGGAGTCTCACGGCGACATGGCCCGTTTCAATGATCCACACCGGCGATCTCGCCCGTGAGGCGCGGCCGCGCAGTCGCTCCGGCGCCCGACGTCCCTACCCAGCCGTACGGCCTCGGCCTCGGCGAGGAGACGTCAGACGGCCTTGGCGAGGACGTCGTACTCGTCGTCGGTGAGGTCGACCTCCGCCGCGGCGACGTTCTCCTCCAAGTGCGCGACCCGTGACGTGCCGGGGATCGGGAGCATCACAGGAGAGCGGCGCAGCAACCATGCCAGCGCGAGCTGGGCCGGACTGACGCCATGGTCCTTCGCCGCACCCGCCAGCGGGCCGCCGGGCTTGGCCAGCTCACCGGTCGCGATCGGGAACCAGGGGATGAAGCCCAGCCCCTCCCGCTCCGCGTAGTCCAGCACCGCCTCGGACTGGCGGTTCGCCAGGTTGTACAGGTTCTGCACGGAGACGATCTCCGCGATCTTCCTTACCTGCTCGATCTCCTCCACGGAGACCTCGGACACCCCGATGTGCCGGATCTTTCCCTCGTTCTTCAGATCGGCCAGCACGCCGATCTGGTCGGGCAGCGGCACCTGCGGGTCGATCCGGTGCAGTTGGAGCAGGTCGATCCGGTCGAGCCGCAACCGGCGGAGCGACATCTCGACCTCCTGGCGGAGGTATTCCGGGCGACCGACCGGATGCCACTCGCCCGGGCCGGTGCGGACCAGACCCGCCTTGGTCGCGATCACCAGAGAGTCGCCGTACGGATGCAGCGCCTCGGCGATGATCTCCTCGCTGACATAGGGACCGTAGGAGTCGGCGGTGTCGATGAAGTTCACCCCGAGCTCCACGGCCCGGCGCAACACCGCGCGCGCCTCCCCCCGGTCACGCGGCTCGCCCCAGACGCCCGGCCCGGTGAGCTGCATCGCGCCGTAACCGAGCCGGACGACCGGCAGATCTCCGCCGAGAAGAAAGGTGCCGCTCCGCTGTGCCGGAAGGCGCTCCGCCTGCCTTGCCATGTGCCACCCCTGAAAAGTCATGAGACGAGGTCATGGGACATCCCCCACCAGTCTCCGCGTACCCGAGAACGAGCAAGATGGAGCCCCGGAAAAGGTGGAATCCCAGCGACCGTCGCACATGCGACTCCAGGACGTCCAGGAGTCGGCAGGCCGTAGAGCGCACCCGGGAGACAGAGGGCCGTGAGCACGTCCAGAAGACAGAGCGGAGGGTTATGGAGCACGCCCGGGAGTCGGCAGGCCGGAGAGCGCACCCGGGAGACGACGGGTAGCCCGAACAGATCACCTCATTGCGACCGAGATCCTTGAGTGGTCACCCGGCCGCCTCATACTCCTCGACCAACCGGCGGGGAGCCGTGAGGCACCATGCCTCGGTCACCAACTCGGCCAGCTCGTCCGGCGGCACCATGTCCAGCCGGATCTGCACCCAGCCGAAACGGCCGGAGGTGTAGGAACGCGCGAAGGTCTCCGGATCCTGCCCGACGAGCGCCTCCCGCTCCTCCATGGTCACCTTCACCAGGGCGATGCCGGTGTCCTCCTGAAGGTAGGCGAACCCTTTTCCCCGCACCTTGATCCCGACATAGTTGGCGGGGGCACCGACCTGAGCCTCCGGAAGCGCCCGCACGAGTCGCAGGAACTCCTCGACGCCGACCGCCTGGTCATGGAGATTGTCCATGTCGCAGGTCTATCAGGCAGGACCGACATTCCTCCGCCGCTCGGTCAGGCGCGCTGCCCGACTCCCGTGGCGAACTCCTTGATGCGACCCTTCACTCCGGTCTCCATCGCCAGCGGGGGCGTGTCCATCCCCTCGCCGGCGCGCAGGCCCTCGAAGAACTCCTCCAGCGCCTGCCGTCCGGTACGGAGGGGATGCCAGCCGAGCTCGTCGTGGGCCCGGGAGATGTCCATCCGGGGGATCTTCAAGGCCATCTCCAGCAGCCCGGGGGACGCGGGCACCAGACGCAGATGCCAGCCGGCCGCCACCGCCGCCCTCGCCAGCATGGTCGGCATGCTCACCGTCCGGGTGCCGAGGATCTCCGCCAGCACGTCCGGGGTGATGACCGGGTCGGCGGCGATGTTGAACGCGCCGATGACGGGACGGGTCACCGCGAGCCGGTAGGCCTCCGCGGCGTCCTCGGCGTGCAGCGCCTGCAGCCGCAGCCCCGGGATGTCCGGCACGAAGGGAATCATGCCGGGGCGCACCAGCCGTCCCGGCAGGAAGGGACCTGCGAAGATGCGTCGCTGCTCGGTCGCGGCCTCGCGCTTGAAGATGAAGCCCGGCCGCATCCGCACCACGCGGATGTCAGGGTGATCCCGCTCGAAGATGTCCAGCAGTCGCTCGACATAGGCCTTCTCGCGCCCGTACGCGGCGTTCGGCCAGCCGTGGGTCGGCCACGTCTCGTCGACGCCCTGTTCCTTCGGCCCCGGAGAGTACGCGCCCACCGACGAGGCGTACACCAGCGTGGACACGCCCGCCTTCGCCGCCGCGCGGAACACCCGCTGGCTGCCCATCACGTTGGCGCGCCAGGTGGTCACCGGGTCGTGCGTCGGCTGGAACAACCACGCCAGATGGATGACGGCGTCGGCCCCGGTGAAGATTCGGGCCAGGTCCGCCGTGATGACGTCGGCCGCCCGCCACTCCGTCTTGCCGGGCCTCCATCCGGGGAACCGCCTCGCCACGCCCAGGATCGTGGTGATGTCGGGATCCGATTCCAGCGCGGAGACCACGCTCGTCCCGACGTTTCCGGTCGCTCCGACCACGACTACTCGCATGTGCCGTTGGCTGCCCAGATGGCGGCCGTCGAAACACGTCCTGCCTGCGGGTTCGCCCGTTTCGCCCGAGCCCTGGACGGGCATGAGGGGATCTCTCGGGGAAGAAGGACGATCATGTTGACCAAGCTGGTGCACGGCGCCGCAAGCGGCGCCCTCGCCACCGTGGCGCTGGCCGCGGTGTCGCTGGCCGGAGACCAGGCCGGGCTGATGCGCGACCAGCCGTCCAGACATGTCACGCCCGGCGGCCTGCCTCTCCGGGCCTCCCGCACTCCCCTCACGCCCGGCCTGCCTCCCCGGACTTCCCGCACTCCCCTCACGTCCGGCATGGCTCCCGGGGCTCCCCACGCCTCCCGGCACGGAGGCCGTCGGACCCGGCGTGGTGAGGCGCTCGCCCACTTCGGGATCGGCGTGGCATCCGGTGTCGTGTTCTCCACCCTTTCCCGAGGGCGGCGAGCCCGGCTGCCGCTGGGCGTCGGCTACGCCCTCGCGGCCTGGATCGCGAGCCACAACGGCTGGGTGCCGTGCATCGGCATCCTCCCGCCGGAGACCCGTGACGACTCCTGCCGCGCCGCCGTGACGGCCGCCGGGCACGTGGTGTACGGCATGGTCCTCGTGGCCACCATGAACCGCCTCCTCCGGCAACCGTCACCCCCGGTCTGACCATGGAGCCGGGGCGCCGTACACAGGGCTCCCCACACGGCGGGCGCGAGCCATGGAGACGTCGGGAGGTCTGCGTTCGTCCCCCACGTACCGGAAGACGCGTGCGGGAACGCGACTGTCTCCGATCGCCGTACCGGCAGGCGTCGCTCCGGTATCCTTCCGCTGCCGCCAATCATCCCCTCGGCTCCTGACGCGCGAAGGCAGGCGTTCTCCGCTCGCCACGGCGAAACGAGCGACCCAGCGCGGAAGGCCGTCCGTGAAGCACCCCTTTCCCAGCAGCGCGACTGGTGGCGTGCCCGGGACACGGCTGCCGGCATGTCGCGGACTTCGTCGCCGAGCCGGTTCTCACCGGCGGCTTCCCCTTAATGGCGCCCGGACGGCCTGCCACCGGCGCCCGCCGAATGGCGGGACGTCATCGAGGAGCACGGCAGCCCCCGCCACCAGGCATGGCGTCACCGCATCGATCACGACACCACCTTCGACGCCGGCGCCGTACGCGAACACCGCGAACACCCGGGACAGCCGGTGAGCCCTGATGGACCCCGACCCAGGAGAGGCGGATCTATGAAGAACGGCTCCTGCCCGAAATGCGGCTCCTCCCACGTCATGGCCGATGTCGACGTGCATGACCGCGGTCAGAACGGCGCGCTCCCGCTGCGCGTCCACATCACGGAGCCGGAACCGCCGAACCACGGCTTCATCTGGAAGCAGGGCTCGTCATCGGGGGTCGTCCGCGCCTGGATCTGCGCGGCCTGCGGTCACACCGAGCTCTACACCGACAACCTCGCCGCGCTGTACGAGAGCTACCGGAAGGGGCGACCCTGAACCGGGTCCCCTGAACATGCGGGCTTCCCGCCCGCCTCCCGTACGAACCCCAGGCCGACAGGTCGCGAAGGCGGCGTATCGCGAGCAGCTCCGGCCGATGCTCGTCGGCGCGGCGGGTGCGTGTCCCACGCGCAGCCGCATGAGGCCCCCGGGGCGGCCCGTCGTCACGGGGCCGCACCTGGCCACACGGGCAGCGAGTACCTCTGCCGGAGATCTATGACCGGGGTGCGCCGTACCAGCGCCATGTCGTGAGGCGCGGATGCCCGGGAAGTTCAGCGCGTCCGGTGGCCCACAGCAGGGTGAGCCACGGGTCCGTGCCCTCTGGGGTGTTCGAAAACAGGCGGGCGAGCACCCGCGAGCACAGATCGGTGGGTGGTGTCCAGGCAAGCCCGAGGCCCTCGGCCAGATCGTGGGTGTGCACCAGGGTCTCCACGATCCCCATCGCGGCGAAGCCTTCCGGGTCCGAGGCCCCGAAGACGTGGTGTGCCCGGACCTGAGACGGCGTCGTACGGACCATGGCGACCAGCAGCGCGCCACTCGCCTCCAGCACCTGCAACAGCCCGGCCGGGCCCACCGTACGGTCCGCGTGGATGGCGTTCGGGGGGCCTCCGGGCCTTCTGCTCGCCCACGCGAAGGGCACGACGCCGTCCAACGGCGGCGTCCTGGGGCCCAGTTGGGCGGCGTAGGAGAAGAGGTCGTCGCTGAGGTGCTCGACGGTCTCCCAGCAGTCCCACTCCAGCGAACCGGCCTTGCCGTCCCACGCCTGCGAAGGCGCCTCCCGGAGGATCCCGATGGCGAGCTGGACGGCTTGGTCGAGGTCGTCCGCCGTCACCGGCGATCGGGGCGGTCCGGCTTCGGCTGATTGAGACACGGCAGGGACCATATCGCCAACGGCGGGTGTTCCGAAGAGGGGATCGAGGGCAGCGGACATCGAGGTGGCCGACGACTAGGTCTAGCGGGTCGCCCAGACCGGGAAGCCGGCGCCGTAGTCACTCAGTCAGTCACCCGGAAGATCAAAGAGGCCGGTCCCGCTGGGCGGAACCGGCCTCTGACATTGGTGGAGCTATGGGGATTTGAACCCCAGACCCCTTCGATGCGAACGAGGAAAGGCGGCTTATGCGACCTTGGCTGATTGAGTGTTTTCGCAGGCCAGTGCCAACATGGCGGGGATTCTGAGGCATTCTGAGGGACTCTCGCGCTCCCAAGGTCACTCCCATTTCGCTCCCAAAATCGGACAGCAAAAGAGCGGGTCTCTGATGCACTGCCAGGGGCTCGCTCTCTGCTTCTACTGCCTTGCGCGGTCGAACTCGCCGGCCTTGGCGCCCGCGATGAAGGCATCCCACTCTTCGGGCGTGAAGACGAGGACAGGACCATCCTGGTTCTTGCTGTCACGGACCCCGACGCACCCCTCGGGGAGATCCGCCACTGCGACACAGTTGTCCTCCGCGCTATATGACGACGTTCTCCACGCCGGCTCTTCGCGCTGCATAAATCCTCCCCCGGACTATGAACGGGCCGCTATCGAATGCATGGCCGCCACAGTGTCCTCCGGCGACAGAGCGCTCGCCACTAGCTGGTCGTAGATGGTGCTGCAACTCTCCACGTCCTCGCTCCTGTAGGAGATGACAGGCGTGACTGCCATCTCCACGTACACGATCCGCAAGGCCCGCTCGCCAGAGAAGGACATGACCGTGAACGGCATTGTCATAGCAGCATGCGCGCCAATGCTATTCGGAATCACTTGGACCGTGACATTGGGCAGCGCTGCCAGCTCGATCAGTCGATAGATCTGCTCACGCATGACATCCGGGCCGCCGACGCTCTTGAGCAAAGCAGCCTCATCGATCACGGCATGCAGTTCGGGCGGGTCCTGCCGCGCGAGGACCTCCTGACGCGTCATCCTCGCCGTGACCCGCCGGGCAATCGCGCCCTCATCTGTGATGCCAAGGCCGCGAAACATGGCTGCGGCATACTCCCGTGTCTGCAGCAGTCCTGGGACACAAAGCAGCTCGTAGGTCTGGATGGTTACGGCGCCGGCTTCCAAGTTGGGCAGGTCGGAGAGGAGGTCTGCGTACTCCTCCCACCAGCCGCGCGTGCGGGATTCCCGGACGATCTGTACGAGGTTCTGCAGGTCGGTCTCATCGGTGATCCCGTACATGGCAAGCATGTCGAGGACATCACGGAGGTTGATCCGCTTGAATCGGCCGCCTTCGATGCGGGAGATCTTCGACGGATCCCATCCGAGATGCCGCGACACCTTGGTGGAGTCGAGTCCGGCGTTCTCGCGGTAGCTCTTGAGGGTAATCGCCAGTTCTTGCCGTCGCTCGGCGGGGCTGAAATGCATGGTCGTCCTCGCGCGTCGTGGATATTCCACCACAAACCGGGCCATATCTGCCTATATGAAATTGCTGATATGGAATTGCCTCTTGCGCATGCGTGCTGCGGCTAAGAGTATGACGTGTGCAGCCCGCGAGGGCGATCCAGTCAACGGGGACGGGGAGGTCAGCCGATGGCGTCACTCATCGCCAGGCGGCGACCATTCCTCACGTGGGCGAACGTAAGTGCCCTTGCCGTTGATGGGCCGGACGAACCCTTCCGCCTTAAGACGCAAGACGGCTTTACGGATCGTGTTCTGCGCGACCCCCAACTCCTCGACGAGATGGACACTGCTCGGGATCGGGCGCCGCTCCTTGTAGACGTCGCCCTCGATCCGAGCGCGCAGGAGCTCATAAACCTGCTCCCACACCGTCCGGTCCTCGTCGAACATGATCATGGACCGAACGTAGATGGTCACACCTTGGCCCCGCCTGGCGGGGATAGGCCTGCCCAGGCATGCCCAGGCAGGACAAGGTGTACCGACATGTCAAGACTTGCCTCGGACCGCGCCCCGAAGGCATGAAACGGCACGGCGGGGGCCGCCCTGGGAGAGGGGAAAATCCCGGGAGAAAGCTCCCGCCGTGCCACTCCATCGACTGACGCAGCTAACTACTCCGCAACGGCAGACAACGCCCATCGAGGCGAGGGCGGCCCTTCGCCTGCGGTCAGTCCGTGAGGGCGATCCGATAGACAGGGCGATACCGATCTGCGGCCAGCACGATATCCGCCGTCTCTACCGGCCGATCCCCCGCCCAATGCGTGCGCTCAATCTCCATCACCCACACGCCCGGCGCCAGCCCGAGCCGCTCCGCTTCCCACGCCAGCGGCGGGCGCGCGTACGGCGACTCCACCACCTCGGACACGTGGATACCGATCGCGCCCATCCGTGCGATCACCCCGAGCCCGCGGAACTGACCGGCCTCCGGCAGCTCGATGCCCTTGCCCAGCGTGATCGACAGCGGCTCGTACGAGGTGGACAGCTGCTCAACCTCTCCGTCCGCCCTCATGACGTACGCGGTCCGCATGACCTGCTCGCCCACGTCGATCCGCAGCCGCTCGGCGATCGCGGGCGGCGCCGGCACGCGCTGCGAGTCCCATTCGACCTGTGGCGCTCGGCCCTGCGTGCGCATCTCGGTGGCGAACGGGGGCTTGTTGCGGTGGTAGCGGTCCCGAGCGAGCCGCACCATCGGCGGCCGTTCTCGCACCCGGTGGCCTGAGCCCGTGCGGGAGACCACCAGGCCCTCGTTGATCAGCTGTTTGAGCGCGTTACGCGCGGTTGTCTCGCTGACCTGGTAGTGGGCTGCCAGTTCGGCGCGGGTCGGCAGGAGGACTCCAGGCGCGAGGGTCCCGTCGATGATCTGCTGCCGCAGGTCTTCGACGAGGCGACGGGTCTTGGTGACGTCCTCAGGCATGGGCCCCATCTTTGCTGACGCGTAGACATTGCGGTACTCCAGACTTAATGTGGAGTACCGCATTCACTATGCGGTACTCCACATTGTCTCACTCGGAGGTGCGTGTGGACGTATGGGCCATGCCCTTACCGGCCACAGACGCCATGGTCCCGGCCGCGCGCATCGGCGTTCGGCAATTCCTCGCCGGTCACCCGCTGGCGTTCGATGCCGAGCTTGTTGCCTCCGAGCTCGTCACCAACGCGGTCCGCTACTCCCGGGGCCCCGATATCACCGTCGAGGTCATGCGCAAGAGCGACGTGGTGCGGATCGAGGTCACTGACCACGGCTCCCATACCGCCCCTCGTGCTGGCACGTCGGCCTACGGGGACGAGGGTGGCCGCGGCCTGCTGCTCGTCAACGAATTGGCCGCCGAGTGGGGGCATAAGGGCGTCGACGACCAGTGGATGACCGTTTGGGCCGAGCTGGTCGTCGACACGGAGGGGCCTCGATGAGCGCCGCGCCTTCCGCCGGACTACTCAACCAGCAGCTCGCCGAAGACGAGGTGATGGCGTGACCGCGTCGACGACTCTCCGCGTGCCGTACATCACGGCGTGGTCAGACGAGGCCGTGCCGCAGAACCTCGCCTTCCGCTACCACGTCGAAGCTGGCGGGCTGCGGCTGACCTACACCGACCCACACGACAGCGATTGGGTGTACGGGGTGCTGCGCGCCCGCCAGGGCCTCAGCCAGAGAGGGCGCCCCGAGTGGCGGTTGGTCAACACGCTGCGCCAATGGCGGTGTATGGAGCACAGCCTGTGCCAGGTGTGCGGCCAGACCGCCGTCGACGAGCGTGAGCGGATCTGGTGGGTCCTGACCGACACCGACGGCACCTCCATGGGTGACGGGTACACCAACGCGCCACCGACCTGCTGTGCGTGCATCCCGGAGGCCATCGCGAGCTGTCCGCGCCTGCGCACATCCGCCGCGGTCTACACGGCGGGTGGCAGCGCGCCATTTGCCGTGCTGGCGCACGAGTTTGCCTTCGGCACCGGCGGCGCGGTTCTCGTCGAACGCAACGTGCTGATCGACTTGGACGAGTTCCGCCGCCTCAATGGGGCGCTCGCGCAGCAGCTCGTCGTCACCCTCTCCGATCTCCGGCGCGAGGACCTATAGAGCTCCCTGCCTGGTCGCATGGCCGCGATCGGGCAGGGCGGGTGGCCCCTCTCCTTACACGCCTTCCGCAGGCGGAGGGGCCGCCCATCAAACCGCCCACCCCGGGCCTCGGAATTCTCGGGGTCGGGCACTGGCGGCCCTGCTGCCTCGCTGGGGGGCGAGGCCCGCGCAGCGGGGCCGCCACCCCCATGACTGCCGGTCCCCGAGGCGTGAGAGCGCACGCCTCGGGGACCGGACACCACCCCCGACACCGAAAGTGATCCCCCATGTCGCACCCGTACGGGCCACCCAACCAGCCTGGCCCTCACAGCCACCCCATCGGCCAGCCGCACCCGCAGCAAGGCCCCTATCCGCCGCACCGGGCCCAGAAGAAGGGCCGCGGCTGCCTCATCTGGGCTGCCGCCGTCGCGGCGTCCCTCCTCCTGTTCGGCGGCTGCATCGCCGCCATCGCCAGCGGAGGAGACGACACCACCACGACCGCAGTCGACCAGAGCAGCACCCCGAAGCGCGAGCAGGCCAAACGCGAGAAGACCGCCGGCATCGGCGACACCGTGAGGGACGGCAAGTTCTCGTTCAAGGTCACCAAGGTCGAGAAGGGCCTCGACCACGTCGGCGAAGGGTTGACCGCCTCGAAGGCTCAGGGCCAGTACGTCCTCGTCCATCTGACGGTGAAGAACATCGGCGACGAAGCTCAGATGTTCACCGACTCGGCGCAGAAGCTCCTCGACAGCAAGGGCCGGCAGTTCGACGCCGATTCGGGTGCCGCGATCTGGCTGAAGGACTCGAACGGGTTCCTGAAGAACATCAACCCTGGCAACGCGGTCACGGGGTTCGTGCTCTTCGACGTGCCGACGGACTTCCAGCTCGCGGCGATCGAGCTGCACGACTCCGTGTTCTCGGGCGGCGTGAAGGTGGCGCTGAGCTAGAGCCCTGCGTTCCTGGCCCCGAGGTGCTACACCTCGGGGCTCTCGCCGTTTTCGAGCCACTCGATCCGGCTGCCTGGGAAGTGCTCAGCAACCCACTCGGTAGTGACTGGCAGCCAAGCGCAGTCCCTCTCTCGCCGGCCAGCGATCGTGTGCGACCACTGACCGAACGCGAACAGCGCCGACCCGAGGTTCCAGCGCGGCGAGCCGTACTCATCGCGTTGGCCAATCCCGACCTTGTACGGCCACTCCTTGGTCCCGCACAGGAAGCTCCCAGTCCACCCGCATACCGTCTCAGATGCCCGCTCAGCAGCTATGGCCCACATCGGCACCTCGGCCACCCGCAGGGCGTAGCCGTCGCGACCGTGCGTGATCTGAGCTTCGCGAATCATGCACCTAACGGTATCTGTGTGGCGATGTACTGCATCGGGTCTTTAAGTCGACAGCCCGCTCGCAATCTGGGCGCCCAATAAGGGTCGATCTTTGCGAGCCGCTGGATTCGATCACAAGCCTTGTTGATGATGTAGCCCTGCCGTGACGCATAACAGACAGAAATTCGGCTACTTTCAAGCAGGAGCGATATGACGACAGAAGCGAGGAGCGACGCCATGTCGGGCACCGCGTCGAACACTAACCCCTGCGATGTGATCGAGGCCACGCCAGAAGAAGGCCGCAGCCTGTTCGACAAGGCAAGCAAGGACGCGCTCGGCATCTCAGGCGAGGAGTTCCTCTCCCGCTACGACGGCGGCCTCTACGACGACACTGACGACCCAGCCGTTGCCGGGGTCGCCATGCTGATTCCCTTTGCCCGGTAGGACGAAAGCGGAAGCTTTCCGCGCCTTCCAGGAGCCCCTCCATGACGCACTGTCCTGTGTCGCCCACGCCAAGGTGACGGTGTCGCCGGGTGGCCAGAACACGTCAGACCGCGTCCATGCGCTTGTGGTCAACGACGACAAGCCAATCAAACTCAAGGGGCAGCAACTACTGCTGTGGGTCCGGATGAAGTACGAGATCATCCCGGACGATCGGGATGGCTACGGGCCATGGCGGGTCACAACCCGCGGGTATGTCTATGAGGTCCAGTCCGCCAGCGGGGAGGCGGTCATGTCCTGGCATTGGCACCCCACCAGCAAAATGCGCGATCCGCACATCCATGCCGGCCACACCCAGCTCGCGGACGACGCGGTGCTGAGCAGGAAGCACCACACCCCAACGGGGCGGGTCTCGCTGGAGAGCGTGGTCCGCTTCTGCCTGGAGGATCTGCAGGCTGACCATCTACGCAACGACTGGGACAAGGTCCTCGCTCTACGTGAGGGGCTGTTCAAGCTGCATCGCAGCTGGCACTAATGCAAGCGGCGCCCCGCATCCTCGCGCTGAGGAGCGGGGCGTTTCTGTATCTACGGGAGAAAGCCATGCCCATTTCTGCAACCTGGTTGCAAGCCGCTTTCGGTCGTGCTACACATGACCTGTGGCTGATGAGGAGGTGAGCGACGCGATGCTCGCAGAGCGGCTCAAGGCCGCGGCCCAGCGAGTAAGAGACGGCGAGGCCGCGCGAGCCGAGCGAGCGCTGCTCATCGACGAGGCCGGCCGCCGCGGCTGGACGCGAGAAGAGATCGCAGCATTGGCGGGAGTCACCCACCAGGCGGTCACGAAGCGGATCAACAAGGGCCGCGAGGCCGACACAACCGAATAGCAGTGCGCCCCCGGGCCGCGCGCCAACGCGACCCGAGGACGACTTGACACAGACCCCTACCCGTTACAGAGAAGGTCTGAGCCCGTGGAGCACGATAGTTCTTCTGTGCTGATCAGCGGTAGTCCGGCTGATCTTTTACCCGAGATTCCGCCCTACATCTGGGCCGGACTCGCCGCTCTAATCATCGCGATTGCCGGCTGCGGCCTGCTCGCCTGGCGACTGATCACCCGCCGACGCATCAACCAGCCCGAGGACGAGCCTCAGAACGCCAACAAGGGCGCTGACATGCTCACCCGCGCCGCCGCCCTCATCGCGACGATCGTCGCCGGCCAGGGCATGTGGCAGTTCCTTGAGCGGATCATCGGCGATGTCCCCTGGTACCTGCGGGCGCTGATGTTCGCGTTCCTTGAGATCGCCGTCGTCACCTCCGCAGTACGTGCCAAGCGCAGCATGCGAGAGAGCTTCTCCGCCGGCGTTGACGGAATCGCCGTGTGGGTGCTCACGTCCGCGTCGGCGCTCCTGGCTGCTCTGGAGGCTCGGTCGCTGCCTGAGGCGCTGTTCCGCCTCGCGGCCCCGCTGGTCGCGGCGTGGCTGTGGGAGCGCGGGATGGCGATCGAGCGGCGCCGCATCACCGGCCGGTCTCGGATCCACTGGCGGCTCACCCCCGAGCGTGTCCTCGTGCGGATCGGCCTGGCCGAGGCGACAGACCGTACCGCGGGCGAAGTCGACGCTCACCGCCGCATCACCCGCATCGCCCTCGCCGCCAAGAAGGTGCACCAGCTCAGCGAGGCGGGAGCATCCGACCGCAAGCTGCGACGGGCTATCGCCCGCCGAGACCGCGCTCTCGACCTGGCTGTGGAGCACACCAACCTCGCCCAGGACACGACCAAGCAGACCGTCCTGCTCGACCTGGTCACCACCCTCGGCGGCGCAGACAGCCTGTCCGAGATCCTGGCGCAGGCGACCGCCCCGTGGTCGCGGCTCGACCATCCCGCCCTCGGTGGACCCGCGGAGGAGCCCGCGGAGATGCCGCAGGAGGCTCAGGAGGCGATCGCCGCCTACAAAGGCTGGAGGCCGCCCAAGCTGCTCCCATTCCCCATCACGCCTCCACGCACTCCTGCCTTTCACGCAGTGAGCGGCCGCGTGCCAGCGCTTGTGAGCAGCAACGGGAAGCCCGTGAACGGGCACGCACACACGCCGCCGCGCACCGTAGCAGACCCGGCGACCACACTCCTGCCCACACTTCCCGTGAGCGAGTCCGTAAGCGTAGGCGACCCGGAGACGTGGCCGCTGAAGGACGGTGACATCCTCATCATCACGGACACAGGTAGCGCCTCCGAGAGTGAGCAGTCGCGTGAGTACGACGATGAGGAGCGCGACGAGCGCGGCAGGCCCAACGAGCAGGACAATCGCCGCGCCGAAGAGTGGATCCGCACAAGGTGCCGCGGCAGGAACGGCGTCGGCCAGCGGCCCACCTGGAACGAGGTCGGGAAGAAGTTCGGGTTCAGTGACGGCTGGGGCGGCAACCGTGTCAAGGCCGTACAGGAGCGGATGACCGGCCAGGGCTACCAGTTCCTCGACGACGGCACGGTCCTCGTGCCGAACAAGTCCCTCACCCCGGAGGCGGACCTGGGTGAGCCCGAGGCGTCGGCTGAGGACGCGGCCAAGACGCGGCTCCTCGACGCCCTCGGGTTGCCCACGGACGAGCCCGGACCGTACCCCGGCGACGCGACCTCTGATGATCGCGAGGCGTCGGCCGCGAGGGAGCTTCTTGAAAGTCTCGGGCTGCCGGCCGACGAGCCCGGACCGTACGCATAGTCGCCCGCTGGCCGCCTTCGCCTTTCGGCCTGGCGGCCAGTAGGCCAATCCCTGTAATCCGGCAACCACCCGGAGACCCGCCATGGGCAACGCATTAATCGGACTCACACCGCTCGAATGGCTCCTACTGGTCGTCGGCCTCCTCGCGCTCGCAGCTGGCGTCCAGCGGTCCCGCTACGACGGGATCCCGCCGCGGGCGTGGTGGGCGCAGGAGCGGATGCACCGCCGCCCGTGGCCCATCGTCGGCCGACTCGGAAAGGCCATCGCAGGGGCCGCCTGCCTCGTCGGAGCCTGCACAGCCCTACTGGCACTCGTCGGCGTCCTGCTCGTCGCCGCGGTGCTCGCCGGGGCGGCCTTCGCCACCTGGTATGGGCTGCGCCGGGCCGCCTCAGCAGTAGCGCCGCGGGTCATGCCCGTCGAACGCATAGACATCGCGTTGTGCGAGAAGCCCGCGCACGACGTATCGCCCTCGCCAATTCCCAGAGGCGAGACCCCTCCCCCGAACTCATTGGAGGTATGACCAATGGCACGCCGCTCGGCTGACCTGGTCAAGGTCCCAACGAGGACTCCTGAGCAGGTCAAAAACTATGGCCGCGTGGCCGATGAGATCCTCGGCGATCTCGCCACCGAGTTCGAGTGCCGCCGCCGAGAGCTCGCCAAGCGCATCCACGGCCTGCTCAAGGCCGCGCACAAGCAGGGCATCGGCAAAGGCGAGGACAAGTGGCTGCGGTCGATGCGCATCACCATCGGCCTGATCGAGGCCTCTGTCGCCGTCCGGCTTGCCCGCCACGGCGTCCGCGTCGTCTATCCGACGATGGAGAAGCTCGCCGGAGTCGAGATCGACGGGCTGCGCGACGCCAAGTACGGCAAGGGCAAGTGGAAGTCCACCAGCGGTGGCGACGAACCGTTGGACGTCTGATGCACCCGACGATCACTAATAGGAGCCTCCGGGAGACCAAGCGGGCCGAGCGAAGCCTGCGCCGCCAGCTCGGCGGCGTGGGCGGTGAGCTCGGCCAGATGTGGCGGGTCCTCGCGCCTTGGGCGCTGCTGGCAGCCGCCCTAATCGGCGCACCCGCAACGTGGCTGCTCGCCAGTTTGGGGCAGGTCGAGGGGTTCACCGCGTCCTGTATCGCCGTTGCCGGCGTCGCCGTGGCCGCGGTGTCTCTCCACCTCACCCGCGGACGGCGGTTCCTCGGCCGGGCGCACGAGCTTTTCAACGTCACTGCGCCGGTCGCTGTCGTCGCCTACACGGTCGGCTTCGGCCCGGACAAGTACGTGCTGATCGCAGCGACGATCTTCGGCGCGGCCTCAGCCATCGTGTGGAATCGCCGCCACACCTCCACCGCCATCCGTGAGCTGGAGCAGGTAGCCAACGGCAAAGGCGCGGTGTACGGCGATATGCCGGCGCGGTGGCGCGAGTTCGCGGCCGAGCACATGCCGAGCCTGGCCGACTCCACGATGACGGTGCTCAAGGACACCAGGGACGAGTTTGTCGCCGGGCTCGACCTCGGCGAGGCGGGTGTGCCGTCCGACGTCGGCCCGCTGCTGGAGCGCCTGACAAGGTTCGCTGGTGGTGTCGTCGGCGGGGCGTCGCTGATCACTGGCGACTACCTCGACAAGGTGGGGGTCCGGATCGCACGCCGTGACCCGCTCAAGACCGCGATGCCGTGGCAGGGGCCCAACGCTCCCGGCGAGTCGATGATTGAGCCGATCGAGGGCATCGGCCGCTACCGCGACTTCGTCGAACTGTCCTTGAGGTTGCCTTTCGTGGCCGGCAGGAACGGCGAGCCGGACAAGCAGCAGTCGCACCTGGCCATCATCGGCATGTCCCGGTCCGGTAAGGGCGCCGCGGGTGAACTGATCGACGTGAACGTCGCCACCCGCAAGGACGGCATCGTGGTGTTCTGCGACCCGGTGAAGGCGGACCAGTCGGTCGGGCCGATCAGCGAGGGCGCCAACTACGTCCTCGACACCACCCCAAAGATCCGGGCGTTCTTCCACCGTCTCGTCAACAAGACCATCCCCGATCGAGCCGCATACTTGGGCAACCCCACGAGGAACCAGCTCGGTCGGGTGCTGCGGGAGTGGGCGCCGGGCTGCGGCCTGTCCTGGGTCATGGTGCATGTAGCCGAGGCGGCAGCGCTGTACAACAACCAGGACATGACGAAGATCACCGAGCGTGCCGCGTCGGTAGGCATCGAGATTGTGATCGAGGCACAGAAGGGCATCCACGACCGGATCGACACCAACGCCAGGTCGAATATGGCCGCTCTGCTGTGCTTCGGCACCTACGACATGGACGATGCCTCGCTCGTTTTGCCGCCCGAGCTGATCGACCTCGGGGCTAACCCGGCGGCGTGGCGGAACAAGCAGCCAGGAACCTGCTACGTCGTGTTCCCTGAGCTGACGCTTGCCCGGCAGGCGATGCCCGCGCGATTCGCCCGCCATGCGCCGGACGGCAGCGACATCGCCGCGGCGCTCGCGGAGTACATGCACCTCGCCAGCCCGTGTGACCCGATCACGGCGGCGTCGTGGGGCGAGCCGTACGCGCGATACCGGGCCGAGATCGATGCTCGGCATGACCGGAGCCCGCGACAGCACGCGCTCGCCGGCGCGGTGCTGCTCGATCGTGCCAGCACGCCCGTGGCCCCGCCTGTCCAGCCGGCCGATCCCCCCTCTGTGATCGAGCGAGAGGAGGAGGACATGGGGTTCGACCTGACACCGCCCGGCTGGCAGCACGAGGACAGCGATTCAGAAGACGAGCCGGGCGCGGAGGACGAACAGCGCGATGTCGAGGAGGCCGCCGAGAACGTCGTCGTCGGCATGGTGAACGCGCTGGGCGACGACCCCGAGGCGCAAGGTGTGCTTGACCTGGCGTACGACGGGCTCGCCCGCTACGGCCGCGACGATGAGGACGACCAGGCCGATGGCCTGTATGTGCCGCGGCCGGACATCGAGTTCCCCGACGACCCGGACGAGGCGCACTTCGAGTTGATCCCCAGCCGCGACGAAGCAATCGACGTCCTGCTCGACATCCTCAAGAACGACATCAGCGAGGGAAACACCTTCAAGCCCAGCCACCTGTACGAAGCGATTGAGGCGCGGGCTAAGCGCAGCGACTCGTGGGTGCGCCGCTGCATGAAGCCTCTACAGGGCTGGGGCTGCATTGAGGAGACCGACAGCTACGGCGTCTACCTGGTGAAGCACACCAACCGCGGCGACCTCACCGACTACCCAGAGTGACCTGGCGGGGCGCTGTTGGCCGTAACTGTTACCAAGATCGACGTAACAGTTACGGCCTACCCTCCCCCACTGTTCGCCCCGCTCCCCTTAAGGACACGAGGCCGCACAGCCCGAACGTCACAGTCCGCGGAGCACCCACACCGGCGTTCCCGCACGGCTCGGCGCCCGCGCACGGACCGTCACCAACGAAGATCGTGAACGGAGAAGTGAGTGATGAACGCCAGCGACCTGACTGACCTGTTCGCCGCCGGCGACGACCTCGACTGGCAGGAGTCCGCCCTCTGCGCCCAGACGGACCCTGAGATGTGGTTCCCGGAGAAGGGCGCCAGCAACGCGGACGCGAAGCGGGTGTGCCGCTCATGTGAGGTGCGGGCCGAGTGCCTGGAGTACGCGCTCGCGAACGAGGAGCCGTACGGGGTGTGGGGCGGCCTGTCGGAGATGCAGCGGCGGCGTCTGCTCGTGCAGCGGACCGCGTTGGCTGCGTGAACCTCGGCAACGATTTCCGTATCTGGACGCTGTCAATCAGCTGGCGTGCGTCAACGCTTCTTGGGCCGTGCCCCAGCGCGGCCGTAGATGATGACGGCCACGCCAACGACGAGCACTATCGCGTTCCCAACGTCGGGGTTCTTCTCGAACAGGAGCTGGGCCCCCATCCACGCGACGAGAACTAGGCCAAGCAAAGGCAGCAGTACGGTCCTGAGCACGGTCCAGCCAGCGGTTACCGCAGACGACGGTTGCCCGACCTTGCCCCCTAGCGCAGGAGGGGTAGAGGTTGTTTCCTGGCTTTCCTGCTCGCTCAGCGGCGGAACCGGCTTGCCTTGTCTCCGTCTGTCCTTTTGTCTCTGCACAAAGTCGATCACGGTTATTGCCGTGACGATAAACGACAGGACTAATTCCACGCGGTGATTCTGTCCGAGAAGAGGGCCCTACGTCAGCCCCCGGCAGGTCACAAGATGGGCAGTCGCCACGTAGCCGAGCCAGGGGCCAGCGGGTGTTGGCATGGTCCGCGCGAGGGCGGCTTCCGAGCACCACGATGCGGCGTTTTGCTGCCCGTTGACCTGCAGTTTCCTATCCTCGCGGCATGGCGCTGTGGCGGGGCATCAACGGCTACGAGGTGGAGCACATCATGCTCGGCAACCGGCCGACGCTCCGCGTCTCCAAGCGCGTCCGGGGCGCCCGGGTCCTGGTCGCCTACTGCCGGTCGGTGCGAGAGGTGGCCGAGCATGTCGACCTCGCCGACTTGGTCGAGGTCGTCGAACTGCCGCGGGCCCAGGGCCTTTATGAGACACGCCGGAACGTCTCCACCGACCCCTTCCGGTCAAGGTCCTGCTGGTAGACCGCCGAGCAGCCGTCGCATTGTCTCAGTTCTTCGTCGAGGAAGAGGGTGACGTCCCCGCACTCCTGGCAGTACACAGAGTAGAAGCCGCAACTGTCGCAGCGGCCTGCCATCACGACGGAGCCGTCGCCGCCTTCGCCCCGCTCCTCCCGCAAGAAGACCTCGCCTTGGGGGCAGTTGGGGGCAGGGCAAGCGACGGAACTTGGGTGTGAGGTCATGGCCTCATCCTTACCAGGCCACCATCTGTCGCGAGGGCTGCTTTCCCCTATCCCTGGGCGGACTTCCGGTATCCGATCGCCCCGGCCAGCTCGCGCACACCCGATGTCCTAGGGTGCCGCTCGATGAGTTGGACGGCCATCGAGCGGATGGCCGGGCGGTCTCGTACCTCGGGCACCGATTCCCGGCATGCGGCAAGCAGGGCAAGTGCGGTCTGCTCGGGCTTTCCCCACTGCCACCACGCTCGCGCCAGGTCCGTGTGCAGCCGCCCTCGCCGTTCCGGTGTGGGTAGCTGGCTCGGGTGGAGGCCGCGGCCAGCGTGGAGCGCCGCGCCCGCGTCGCCCAGCCGCCAATGGACGCTCACCTCGTACCCGGTGACGTGAGCAGGGCTGATCGCTAGACGCTGACCAGGGATTACAGGTAGCCGGGCCGCAGCCTGTGACGCCTCTCTGATCATCGCCAAAGCACGGTCGCGATCTCCGAGCCGAGCCGAGTTGTAGCCGGCAGCGCACAGCATCTGCGTCCAGATGGCGGCCTCGGAGGGCCGGGTGAGCCCGGTGGACTCCAGGAGTGCGATTGCGCGCAGTACGACCTGATCAGCCACACTCGCGCGGCCCTCATGGCGCAGAACGATACCCAGGCACCTCGCAGAGGCGGCCATACTGACCGGCGAGCCGGACAATCGGGCAAGCATCGTGGCGCGGTCCGCAGTGAGGCGGCTCGACTCGTGACGGCCGATCTTGTTGAGAGCCACGGTCGCCAGGTCATAGCTGCCAGCCGCCAGCGCGTAGGAGTCGGGTGTGGCGTGGTGGTCGGAGGCCTCGTGCGCGGCAGCCAGCAGGTCGGGCAGGTCTGCGATCAGCCGCGTAAGGTCGCCCATGTCGTATCGGTCGCGTGCCTGTGCGAGCCGTGCGGCGATGCGGGTCAGGTCCGGAGGGCTGGACGCTGCCGGCAGCACGGCTAAGGCGTCATCGAGCGTGGTCAGCAGGTGCGCGGGGATCGCCAGCCCCAGGGCGGTCAGGAGGGTGCGGCGGTGCATCGGGTCCTCCTCGGCCTGAGGGGCTGTCGTGGCTACCGTAGGCAGAGGAGGGACCGGAAATACAAGCAGCGCGCCCAGGACATGCGGCGGGATTTGGACCGCCCGCGCGATTCGCCGCATGGTGTCGAGGTCGATCGCGACTCGTCGGCTCTCCAGGCGGGAGACCGTCGGTGCGGAGTAGCCGATGGCCCGTCCGAGATCAGCCTGCCGCCAGCCGCGTGCCTGCCGGGCGAATTTGATCAGTCCGCCGACGTCTTGAGCGTCAATCAAGGCGCGCGCTTGAGGAGATCGCCACACGTCCTCGTGCGCGTCCATCGCGGCTCCGACCTCGCGGGAGTTTCCACCGGCAGCCACAACTACCCAATGTGATCAATTGGGGTCGAACTGTCAGGCCACGTGCACATGGTAGGCCGATCACCGCAGCTGTCCAGCCGATGTGCAGATCCTGCATGCCGCGTGCAGGACACGCAAAACCGCTTCCCGGCGGGGATGTCCGGAGCTTTTCTGGCAATGCCAGCGCACTTCCCGGGGCTGCGGGCGCCACCGTTCGCGTCAGGAGAACAACGTGACCATTGATCTTTCCGGAGCCCAGTGGCGTATGAACCTCCGAAAGGGTGGGTCCGAAATATGAGAATCGGCTTCAGCTTCTGGGGGTTCATCGGTGCCGGCATCGTCGACACACCAGATGGTGGACGGTTCTGGCGACGCCCGATCATTGACCAGCTCATCGCCCTCGGCCACGAGATCGTGATGCTGCAAAGCAACCGCGACCTGATCGAGGCCGGGGAGAACCTCCCCTATCGCTGGGAGCCGGGGTTCCCTGACATCGACGCCCTGCTGTGTGAGTGGCGGTGGCCGCTCCCCGGCCGCAACACCACACCCTGCGGATCCGCCGGCCATACCTGCGACCTGCATCGCCAAGAAGCGTTGCTCGACCACTACACCCAGGTCCGCGCCACCCCGACCGTGTTGTGGGATACCGACCGGCAGATGTCCGGGATAGATCCGCTGCGGCAGATGCCCAACGTCGTCGTCTGCGACACTGCACGCCACCCGCTTCCAGGTTCGACGGTCCTGTTCAGCATGGTTCCTGACGAGCTGGTCGATGGAGCCGACCCCGAACAGCTCGCCACCGCGGACCGGCCCCTGGCCTTGGCCTACGTGGGGAACCAGTACGACCGTGACGAGGCGTTCGAGGAGTTCTTCGCCCCCGCCGCCGTCCAGTTCCCTCATCAGGTAGCTGGGAAGTGGTCGCGCACCGAGCGGTGGCCGCACGTGAACTTCACTGGCCGCTGCGCCTTCCCCGAGGTCGCCGGCATCTACCGCAACGCGCTCGCCACGGTGATGCTGCTTCCTGACCGGTATGCCACCGTTGGCGCGCTCACTCAACGCCTGGGCGAGGCGGTGGTCGCTGGCTGCCTGCCGATCACCCCCGCGACGATCGTCGCCGCCGATCAGGCCATCCCGCCTGTGTTGCACGCCGCTGACCGGCACGAAGTAATCGAGCGCGTCGAATGGCTGCGCGGCATCGCGGGGACGTCGGAGCATGTCGAGCTGATCGACTCGTGCCTTCGACACCTGCACCCGATGCGGGTCTCCGAGCAGGTCGGCCACCTGCACGAGGTCATGACGAACCTGGTCGCCAGAACCCACTCCCCCGCCGGCGAGGCCCGATGATGCAACCAGTCCTCTTCCCCACCTTCCACGATGCCTACCTGGCAGTCCTGGAGCAGGTGAGTACCCGGCCGCAGTTCACGAAGCCTCGGGGAAACACCGCGCGGGAGTGCCTGAACATCTCCTTCGCCCTGGCCGACCCGCGCCGCCGGACCCCGAACACTCCCGCACGCAAAACCAACATCATCTTCAACTACGCCGAAGCGCTGTGGTACCTGGCGGGCCGCAGCGACGCGGAGATGATCGGCTACTACGCGCCGCGACTGCGCGCCCTCGCCGCGGACGGAAAGCAGCTGACCGGCACCGCCTACGGTCCGCGCCTGTTCCACCCTCAAGGGGACAGCCAGTTCGACCACGCGATGCGGCTGCTCACCAAGGACCCCGGCAGCAAACGCGCCGCCATGGTGATCATGCGGCCGGACGAGTTCGCCGACCCGGCCAACCCTGACGTGGCCTGCACCGTCGGGCTGCAGTTCCTCATCCGCGGCGGCCAGTTGCACACTGTCTGCTTCATGCGCGGCAACGACGCCATGATCGGGCTGCTGTGCGACGTGTTCTCCTTCACGCTCATCGCCGAGTTCGCCGCGATCCAGCTCGGCGTCCCCCTGGGCACCTACACCCACCACGTGGCGTCGATGCACCTCAACGAACCAGACCTGCCGCGCGTCCGGGCGATCCTCGCCCACCCCTCCCGACCGCCGGCGGCAGCACCCGCCATGCCAGCCGACACCACCTGGCAGACCCTGGACCAGGTCTTGGAGTGGGAGGAGGAGTTGCGGACCAACCGACGCCGTCTCCACCCCGGCGAGGCCGCTCGCCTGCCACTGGACCCGTACTGGCAGCAGGTACTCCTCCTCCTGGAGACCTACCGGCAGATCACCCACCAGCCGCACCGGCCCGTCGACGCCGACGTCATGGCCGCCCTGACCCCGCACCACCATGACCTGATCTCCTGCCGCTGGCCGGACCGGATCAGCGAGGCAGACCGGTGAGCCCGACAGACTGGTCCGCCTGGACCGTGATCCTGCTCAAACCTGACTGCCTGGCGCGCGGCCTGACCGACGACGTGCTGGCCTGGGTCGCCCGCGACGTCCACGTCAGCGCCCACTGCGTCATCGCGCCGACCGAGCAGCAGATCTTCGCCCACTACGACGACCTGCTGCCGCCGGAGGTGTCCCGGGAGTTCGGCCTGGACGTCCCGGCCGAGCTGCGCCGCCTGTACGTCGGCAACCAGGTGATGGTGGCGCTCGGCCACGGCCCGGATGCCGCTTCCCGTGTCCGCGCGCTGCTCGGACACACCGACCCCAGCATCGCCGGGCCCGACACGATCCGCGGCCACTTCGGCGTCGACAGCCTCCACAACGCACGCGCCGAGACCCGGCTCATCAACAACCTGATCCACACCTCAGACCATGCCGCCGTCGTCGAACGCGACTTCGACATCTGGTACGGCCGCGACCAGCGGCACCTGCTCACCCCACCCCAGCCGACAGGAGCCCCACATGGCCACGACCTCCCGCGCCCGGCGCCCTCTCCCGCTGCTGACACCCGACCAGATCTCAACCCTCAAGCCTGAACTCGCCGAGGTCATCGAGTACCGCAAATCCGGGCTGTCCCTGAACCACGTCGTGGGCTGCCCTCTGGACTGCGGCTACTGCGTCCGCCACCTGTTCGACAACTTCGAGATGAAGACCCCTCGCGCGCTCATGAGCGACGAGGCCGCGGTTGAACTACTGACCGGGCACCACTACTTCCAGCCGCGCAAGACGCCAATCCAGCTGTTCAACCGGGCCACCGACCCCATGCTGCCCGTGGTCAAGCCGCACACCTTCAACGTGCTGCGCCTCCTGGACGAGCGCGGCCTGACCAACCACGTCCTGGTCATCACCCGGTGGCGCGTCGTCCCCGAGGACTGCGCCATCCTCAACAGCTTCCGCAACATCAGGCTCACGGTCCTGGTGACCCACTCGGGGATCGACCACCCCGGGATTGAACCGGTGGACTCCGCCATCGCCGCGGCGAGCCTGCGCACCCTCTACGAGCACGCCGACCGGTACCGCACCGTCCTGTACTGGCGTCCGATCGTGCCCGGCCTCAACGACTCCGACGACCATATTCAACGGGCCCTACTGCTGTCTGAGCACGCCCACGCCACGGTGTTCACCGGCCTGTTCTTCCGGAACGAGATCGCCGCCTACTACCGCGACCACGGCCTGCCCGAACCGTACGAGGACACCGCACGCCGCAAGATCATGCCGGAGGAATCCGAACGCCGGATCCTGGAGGCGTTCCACCGCCCCGACGACCAGGACCTCCCGTGGGGGCCACTGTTCCGCAAGACCAGCTGCGGCGTCGCCTACGCCCACGGGGAGGCCGACTACAACGGCCACTACGGCATCCGCGAGCTGTGCGACATCTGCCCCAAGGCCCAGCTCGGCTTGTGCCGCGACGCCTGGAAGACACCGGACCTCGACCTGGTCACCGGCCAAGCCCGCTCACTTGGCGCGGTCGGCGACGTGGAAATCACCGAACGCGCCATCATGGTGGAGGGCCTGGACGAGCCGCCGCGGTACTACCTGCAGCACAGCCACGGCTACCAGGTCCACGACCGGAGCAAGCCCCACCACTACCGCCGGCACGGCCGAGCAGACATCGGCTGGCCGACTGCCTAGGAGGACCCGTGGACTTCGGCACCTGGCCTCACCAGCTCCTTGTCGTCGATGTGGAGGGCAACGGGGCTACCCCGCCCGACCTGGTCGAGGTCGCCGCCATCCCCATCGCCGATGGCCGGCCGGTGCCGGAGTCGGCACGCTGCACCCTGGTCCGGCCGCCGCAGCCGATCACGCCCTTCGCCGCCCGCATCCACCGCATCAGCAATCAGGCCGTGGAGGGCGCCCCCTCCTGGGAGCAGGTCGCCCCCGGCGTGCACACTCACCTCCAACACGCGTGGATCGCCGCTCACAACGCCAGCGTCGACTACACCGCGCTGCGCCGCCACCTACCCGGCTGGGAGCCCGCGGGGGTCATCGACACCCTGCGCCTGGCCCGCGCCACCTACCCTGCCGCCCCGAAATACGGCCTGGACGCGCTGCTCGCCTACACCGCTATCCCGCTGACCGGCATCGACGGTCAGCGTCACCGGGCGGGATTCGATGCGCACGCCACAGCGCTTCTCCTGCTCAACCTCGCCGGCCACTACCCCACATGGGACGCCCTCACCGCAGCAGCCGTCCCGCCGGGCATGCCGGGATTCGTCTCCCCACGTCACGAGGAACCCACCTTATGGTGACCACCCCCATCCGTCTCGGCCTCGCCGGGGCGCACAGCACCGGCAAAACGACCTTGGCCCGGCGCATCGAGATGGAGATCCGCGCCACCGGCCTGACCGTCGCACGCACTGGCGGCCTCGCCAAACGCGCCGCTGAACTCGGATTCCCCAAGATGGCCCGGCACACCGCCGCCTCCACCGAGTGGATCATTGCCTCCGGAGCGGCAGCCACCCTGGAAGCGGAGCTCCACGCCGACATCGTCATTGTGGACCGCACCGCATACGACGCTCTCGCCTACTACCTCGCTGCTCTTCACCACCGCGGGGAAGTCGCTGCACCGGATGAGCTGGACCGCCTGGTGACCCTTGCTCGGCTCCACGCCCACCGCCAGGCGCTCATCATGGCCACCGTCTTGGACCCCGCCGCCCGGTTCACTCCTCCCACCGGCAAGGACTCGGACTACCCCGACACCGCTTTCCGTTCCGCCGTTGACCAGCATCTCCACCAACTTCTCAAGGACCACCACCTCAACTACGTGCCGGTCGGCCGACTCGATCACGCCAAGGCCGTCCAGACCGCCGTCACCACTGTCATGGAATCCCTGGAGACGCCATGAGTAGCTCTGCCCCCGGCGGCGTCATCACCATCGCCGGCAAGCAGGTCTCCCGCCTCGGCTTGGGCACCATGCGCCTGACCGGCCCCGGAACGTGGGATATCCCTGCCGACTCGCTCACCGCGGTCGAGGTTCTCCGCAAGGCGATGGACCAGGGCATCACCCACATCGACACCGCCGACGCCTACGGCCCCCACACCGCCGAAGAACTCATCTGGCAAGCCCTGAACCCGTACCCGGACGATCTGCTGCTGGCGACCAAGGTGGGGATGATCCGTCCCGGCCCGAACGTGTGGCGTCCGCTCGGCCGGCCGGACTACCTGCGCGCCGCGGTCGAGGGATCCCTGCGGCGTCTGGCCGTCGAAACGGTCGGCCTGTGCTACCTGCACCGCGTCGATCCGGCCGTGCCGCTCGCCGATCAGGTGGGAGCGCTCGCCGACCTACGATCCGAGGGGAAGGTCGCAGCGGTCGGCCTGTCCAAGGTCACCCCCGAGCAGATCGAGGAGGCCGCCCGCATCGTCCCGATCGCCGCGGTCCAGAACTGCCTCAACCTCGACGAGCCGGACGACCCGGCCCTCGACTACTGCGCGGACAACAACATCCCGTACGTGCCCTACCGGCCGTTGAACGCCGGTCGGCTGACGGCCACTGCCGGGGTCGGGAAGTCCCTGCGCTGGCTTCTGGATCTTGGCGCGCATGTCGCCCCGATCCCTGCTACCAGCAACTCGGAGCACCTGACGGCCTTGGTGCAAGCGACCAGATAGCGCGCCCCGGAAGGAAAGATCGGACAGGCGGTGGGTCCGGGGGATAGCGAGATCCCCTCGGCCTGCCGAATCGCCGCACGGCGTCCTCGCGATCGAGATCGCTTTACGCCACAATACGAAGAAGGCCCGCACACCCGTGAGGATGTGCGGGCCTTCTCTGTGAGCCACCGGAAACCGGAGCGCTCGACTGTGCGATCACGGTACCGGTCAGGTGCGACAAATCCGCAGGAAACGCGTCATTCCTTCGCTGCTGCCTGCAGTTTCATCCGTTCGGCGTAGGAATCGGCGACGGTCGCCCAGTGCGAGTGGTCGTACAGCACGTCGAGCCATCGATGTTGCTCGTCGCGGGCCGCCTTCAGCGCCGCGTGCTGCTCCTCGGTGATCTCGGCTTCGCACGCGGCAATGGCCGACCCCAGCGGCAGTGTGGCGAGCAACTCCCTCACACGGGCATCAGCTGCCCAGAACGAGCGTTGGGCGTCGAGCAGGTCAGCAGGAAAGTCGGTCTCGGCCATCGGCCCCCCAGGGTCGCGCGTAGTACCCGGCGATCCTACGAGACGCCATCCGGAACGACGAAGAACGCCCGCCCCTCCCGAAGGAGGAGCGGGCGTCACGCGTAGATCGCGTCCTACCGCTGACGCTGCTCGGACTGCGCAGCGTTCGGCACCGCATACGTGATGCCCAGCGCGCCGAGCACGGCCAGGGCCACAGTGACCCACTCACCGGTCACAACGACGCCGTCACCCATCGCGGTGACCAGCGCAGCCGTGCCGGCGGAGGCCGCAGAGACCACGGCCTTGGCGTAGGAACCAACCTTCATAGTGCCCCTCCTCGGGGGAACGCCCGCCACTCTGGCGGGAAGCTGGAAAGTGGTTGATCTCAGTTGGCGGCGTCGACCACGCCGGACTGTGGAGGCTCCTCGGGCTGCGGCGGCTTCCACGACCAGGTCATCTCCCACGTCGCCTTGTCGACCTCACCCGTAGGCTTGAGCCCGGTTGCCTTCTGGTAGCCCTTCGCCACCGCCGCAGACTTCGGCCCGTACCATCCATCGACGTCGATCGACCAGCCGCGCGCCTTGAGCTTGGCCTGCCACACCTTCACGTCCTCGCCAGACAGCATCGGGTCAGCCACCTTCAAGACGCGGCCCGGCCACTGGGGAACGCCATCGCTGATGACGACCTTCACCGGCTCGGCCTCCTCGTTCAGGACGAGGGCCATGAAGTGGCCCCAAGGGAAGCCACTGCCCGGGTCGCTGTGGTCCGTCTGGCCGAACGCCTTACTGATGTCCACGTGCCCGCAGATGCCGCGCTTCCCGGAGCGAAGCTCGGCCACGGTCAGCCGACGCAATGGAACATCCCAGCGCTTGGCGACCTGCCGGACAAGGTCCGCGGCGAGCTTCAGCATCGCCTCATGGTCGTCGTCTCGCCACCGGGCCGACGAGCCATTCTGTGGGTCGCACAACTCGATCCCGACGCTGCCCGTGTTCGGCGGGGCATGGTAGGCGACAGTGCCTTCGCGCACGCAGGAGACGATCTCGCCAGGATCCACGATGTAGTGAGCGCTCCCGCCCGCAGACGGGGACTGGAAGTAGCGGGCGACGTTCTTCGCTCCCCCGCGCACGCACGGCGAGACCGTTCCGTGGATGACGATCCGATTGACGCTGGTTTGGGAGCCGCCATGCTTTGCGGCCTGCACGTACTTCACTCTCGGCCCTCCGATCGTCTCCGGCGCTCCCCAGGAAGTGCGCGAATCAGGATCACCAACCGCCAGCCCACGACCATGGGAACCAGCGAAAACGCCACCAGGCGGGCAACCTCGTACCACGACGGCTCGCCAGTCAGCAGGCGGACCGTTCCGAGCGTCGCGACGATCCCGATGGCGGTCATGAACGACAGCAGATGCCAGCCCGTCCGGTGCGTCCACCAGCGGAAACCCAGCCCGTAAAGGAGGGCGCACGCGTCCGCCAGGACCGCCGTCACGACGACGAGGACGCTACCGATGACCTGGATCACGGGTCGCCCCCCAATGCTCTGGTCACCATCTCGGCAAACCCATTCCGCTCCCTGGCCCGGCGCAAGGACGCCACAACCTGCTCAACCTCCGGCCACCGCTCCCGCACCTCTTCCAGGCGCTGCTCGGTCTCCTCGCGGGCTGCCCGCGCCTCGTCGAGTCGCCGTTGAGCTTCAGGAGTCGGATGGGATCGGTATCCGCGTCTACGGAGCCACGGCATCGCGGCTCCCTCCACGGCCCGCCAGGGCACGGATGGCCTGGTCCGTCGTTCTGGCCAACTCCATGAGCTCACGCATTTGCCCGTCCTGCTCGTGGCGAGCCTGCTCCGAGGCCAGCCAAGCCGCCTTATATTCGGCAACCTCCGCCTGGATCTCCGCGACTCTCGCGTCTCGGTCCTTGCGTAGGTCGTCCATGACTGAGCGGGGCACGAGACGGCCGGAATAGACCAGCCAGCAGGCCGCCAGCAGGACAGCAAGCGCGCCGCCCTGAATGATCGGCAGTTGGACGAAGTCCAAGGTTGTCCCCCGACATGTGGATAGGGCCGCCGGGCCGCTGCCGGCGGCGCATGTGTGTAATGCAGTCAGCGCGCCCGGCGCACCGCGACCTCTACCGGCCCTGACGGCGCCTGCGGGTCTGCGGCGGGAACCAGCCGCGGCACGTCGAGCGAGAACCCGAACGTCTGCGGGCGCTGCAGGGCGACCACCGCAGGGTCGGACGCCCGGTCCGCCGCCGCAGCCAGGTATTCGTCCCGAGCACGACGAGCCATGACGCGCCGGCCATCCAGCGGGCCGCCGTCGATCAGCGGGGCGAGAGGGTTCCTCGGCGCTCGCAACTCGCGGTTGAGGCGGAAGCGCGCCGGGAGCGGTATGCCGTCGGCGTTGCACTGCTCCTCGAGCACGTCGATGCACGCCGACCTGAAGTCCAACGCCGCCTGCCTGTCCTCTCGGGGCGCGTGGTCGATGGACAGCATGTGCTGCCGTACCGCATCAGCATGGGCGATCAACACGTCCCGCCGCTCCGAGTAGGGCATGCGCGGGTCCTGCGGGTCCGGCATCTCAACGATCGCCTGGCGTACCCGGTGGACACCCGGATTGGGGTGCTCGTCCAGGAGTGGATCGTGGGCGTCGAACGGGGGCAGGTGCAGGATCGTGTCAACGATGCCCTCGAGGTCGTTGACGTCGAACCCGTAGCGGGCACACATACTCTCGAGGCGAGCGTGGTAGATCGTCGCCCCCAGCGACGCCCCACGGCCCTCATCCATGTCCGGCCAGTGCATGTGGATGCCCCACGCCGGATGGACGTCGTCCAGGTCGGCCCGGTCCTGGATCGCGTCACCGCTATAGGAGGCTTCGCAGTGCCAGATCTGACCAATGTCCACACGAACCTCCTGGTCAGTGGCGGAACGAACACATGTAGATGGCGACGGACTGGGCGATCGACCACGACACGGTGAACCGGTCCGTCGAGGAGGCGGTGATGGCCCACTCGACCTTGCCGTCCGTGGACGTGCCGGGCCTGAAGCCGATGATCGGCCCCATGTTCGACTGCATGGTCGCCGGATAGATGATGATCCAGCCGAGGTTGCTACCGCCGACCGTGATGGAGCCCCACAGCAGGCCTGCGTTGCTTGGGAGGCTCGCGAAGTCGTCCCACTTGCCGAAGTGGCGACAGATGCTCGAACCGAACCGGAAGTAGTTGCTACTCGACGACGACCTGTAGCCGAAGATCGCCTCAGAGCGGCCCCAATACGCGTACCCGCCAGCATCGGAACCGCCCGAGTCGCGGATCCGCATGAAGACCTCGCCGGACGCCATCCGCAACTCACTGTCGCCGGACGACGACGAGCCGGACACCGCGTGAAAAAGGGCCTCGTTCGGGTAGGCGGCATCCGTGTCCGCGATCAGTCGGACCGCATTCGAGCTGCCCGTGGGCACCATGGAGATCTGGGCGCTACCGGACGGGGCATCGTCAGGGTTGAAGATGATCCGTCTCTGTGGCGCGTCCTGGCCGACCTGCATTTGCCGGGCGATCAGCCGCGTGAACGGCTCACTGTGCGCGAGGCTCGTAAACAGCCGCCGCACGTCGGCCTGCAACTGGCGGATCGTCAACAGCAGATCATCGGGAAAGACCGGCATCAGGGATCGACCGCCTCTTCGAAGATGAGCGTGGCTTCCTCCTGGCCGCTGCTGCGCGAGACGGGCCGCACCCCCATGCCGACCACACGCCACGACTTGGAGAAGCTCGCGACGCCGTCGATGACGGGCCACCAATCGTTCACCAGCATCAGCCGGACGTAGTTGCCCAAGTCGGCCGGCGAGAACGCTGTCCCCGAGTCGAGCCGCACCGTCGCCTGATGGACGCGGACAGCGCCCGCGCGATGGGTGGCCCACCAGGACGCATAGTCGTTGAGGGTGGAGACCTCTTTGACCGTGGAGTAGTCCACGGTCATATCCAGGCCAGGCCAGCCCGCGTCCAGATGGTCCTGAGCGAGGTAGATGTCAGAGGTGAGAGGGGCGGACGCCTCGGTGACGTCGTCATTAATCGACTCGCCGCGCGTCAGGAAGGCAGTACCTCCGCGTAGAGCGTCGATGTCCTCCTGCCACGACAAGACGTTGCCCGGCTCGGCGAACACGTAGTCGGAGTCGAGCGCGCCAAGCTGCGGGTAGCCCCACCGCCAGCGGCGGGTTCGTACACCCGTCGCCTGATCCACGGTCGTTCCGATGACGTACTCGAAGCCGTCCAGCACGTTCGCGAGCTCAGAAAGGCGCTGCCCGTATGGCGCTGCCTCCGTCGCCAGATAGGTGCGGTCCCTCAACACCCCTGATGTGCCGCCCTGCAGCTGCAGGCCGACGTTGTAGCGGGGCACGGACTGCATGGTGGTGAGCAGGTCCCGGGCGATGGCGATCTGATCCACCTGCTCATACGTCAGGTCTGTCCGGATGGTCACGTGTTCGAGGTAGGACTCCAAGGTGGAGCCCTGCAGCCTGACCTGGATAGGCCCGCGGCCTGAGCGTGAGACGCTCGCCTGCCAGATCAGGTAGGTGCCCCAAATGGCGCCGTCTCGGTAGACGTGGCAGACCGTCCGGCCCGGCCCAGTCGTCAGCTCGTCAGGATGGCGAGGCACAACGCGAGCAACCTGATCAGCCAGGGTCCGGTTCGGGATCGTCGCCGACGCGGAGAAGGTTCCGGCTTGCAGGATGCGCCGGTCGAACGACACGTCCTGCAGCGGCAGATCGGTGATGTAGGCGTCCGTCAGTAGGTCGGCGAAGACATACCGGTAGGAGGGCGCGGGCATCGCACCCCCTCGCCGGATCGGCAAACCTACGCCAGATAGGCGTCCCTGTATTCGAGTTCGACACCGTTAGATCCGCCCGTACTGGCGGAGTAGGAGACGACGTTGGTCCCCTTCGCGAGGTACCACTCCTCGGGAGGGACAGAGAGTGCAGACAGGGCGGACATCCGGTCTGCCGTGCCGAGCAGCACGGTCCCGGCGTTGGTGTCCACCACAAGGGTCTCGTTCACGCCGAGAGTGATGTTGAACGCCAAGGTCTTGCTCGTCGTCTGGTTCGTGACCGCTGGCTTGCTGCAGGGGCCGTTGATCCGCACGATCGGATGCGTCCCGGTGTTGCCCGCATTGGCCGCGGCCGTGGATGAGCCGTTCGCTACGACCACAGAGGTGGTGGTCATGCCGTACTTCCGCGCATCCGAACAAGCGATCAAGACGCCGACTGACGGCATGCCCACCGAGTAGTCGGCATCCATCGGGGGCTGGAAGTCGATCACGGCACCGTACGCGATCCGCTTCGGGCCGTACCCGCGAATGACGAGCGGGAACTCGCTCTCGTCATCCGGGATCGCCGTAGCTGCGGCGAGCTCGTCGAGCAGGTCATCAACCTGGGTCGGGTCAGCTCCGCTAAGGACCTGCAAGTGGATGGTGACGAGCCGCTGCTGCGCGAGCTTCCGTCCCGCCCATGCACCGTGTCGTGCCGGTCGGAGCGTGTTGCCGTTGTCAATGCTGGGCGTGCCCCAGCCCTCGATCTCGGCGACTCTGAATGGTGTGCCCTCCCCCCACAGGTTGCCGTCGTACTCGACCTGGCCCGGCTTGGTGATCAGGTCTCCGGGCAGGATGGGGACGCTGATCTCCGGCAGCCGCACCTGAGCGACAGCGGCGGCGGTCACGGGCGACACCGTCTTGTCCGTGGCAAGCGATGGTGTTGGCACGCTCGCTGCTGCCGCCACATGGGCGGCAATGGATATTCCGACGCTGAGTGTGGCGGCCGGGACCGCCGAGAGGGCCGCCACCGAGGTCGGCGCGACCGTCTCCACGTCGCCCACGGTGATGGTCGGCGATGGGATGCCAGCCAATGCACTGACCGTGGCAGTATCTGCGGACTGTCCTGCCCCGAGCGCGGGTGAGAGTACGGCAGCCGTTGCAGCCACCGAGGTAGCAGCAAAGCTTGCGCCCGTGCCGACCGTCGGAGCTGGAACCGCCGAGACGGCAGTGACCGCGGCCGGCGACGGCAGAATCGACAACGCGGGAGCGGGGATCGCAGAGACAGCAGCGACCGCGCTCGGAGCGGCAGTGGCGTCCACTGTGGCCGGGCCGAGAAACCCAGTGTCCGAGACGCCGATGTCGTCATACAAGAACGTCAGGTTCGACGCATACGTGTAGGTGATCGCGTCGGGAACGAGGGTGCCGAGGTTGATGCTGGAAGCGGTGGTGGTCTCGGTGGAGGTGCTGCTGTCCGCCGAGTCGTAGCGGCGGATCTCACATGATCCGTTGGACGTCGTCGTGCCGATGCCGAGCTTGACCTCGATGCGGCACCACTGGTTGGTGGGGATGCCGCCGGTCTGTTTGGCAAGGTCGGTGGTTGACCCGTCCTTGCGGACGGAGAGGCGGCGGCTGGTGTCGATGTGCACCCGGGCGACAGTCGAGAAGCTCGCGTCATTGGTGAGGATGATGAACGAGTCCACGGCGGTCGGCGACGCGGTGATGTAGATGTGGGCCCGGACGTAGACGTCTCGCCCCGAGACGACTAACGACTCCCACGACAACGCGCCCGACGGGACGCTCGCCACCAAAGGCGACCGGGCGCCCGTCGCCTGGCTGGTGGAGAATGTTGGGGATCCGGACACCGAAGTGAACGCGTCGCCGCTCGTTCCGCCGGAGTTGGCGGTGGTGATCGTCGCGCCGGATGTGCCGCCGTTGAAGCTGTTCTTCTTCAGCACGCGCCACTACCTCCTGTCAGGTCGCGAAGGCTGGCGGGCACGAAAAAGCCGCCCGGAGGCGGCGGCGGGTTAACTTCGGAACGGATCGTTCTACAGGGCGATGGTCATAACTCCGCTACCACTCCAGGTGATCAGCAGGGTGCCGGAAACTGTTGCGTAGTCGGACCCGAAATTCGACAGCAGGATGCAGTTCTTCCCGGCCAACGCGTCGGCGTAGATCAACGCCGCCCTCGCCGTGATCGTGCTGCTGGTCCACTGCATGTTGTCCGCAGCCCACTTGATCGTCTTCGTCGGGGACTCGGAGATCGCCGTACCAGTGAGCGCCTGGCCGCCAGCCGTGTAGCCGGTGCCGCTGGACTGGCCGGACGTGTACGGCGACGACGAGTAGCTCGAGTCGGTGCTGAAGTTGGGCGTGATGCTGTTCGTGAACAGCGCGATCTTGTGGTTCTCGGCGTCGAAATCCACCGCCAGCTGCGTGGCGTCGAGGATCTTGGACCAAGTCTGGTAGTACAAGCCGGACGCGGTAATCGCCACCGAAGGCTCCTCTTCTCGTGTACTGGAATGTCAGCCGGTCGCGGGCTGAACGTCGCGGGTCTCCGTCGTCCCGAGCGTCGCCGTCACGCATGGCGCGGCAATATGGACGTCCTGGCCGGTGCTCACGCCCATCTCCGCCGACCGCTCACGCACGCGGTTGCCGAGCTCGTCCTGCACGGTCTTGAACCGCTCGCCGGACGGCAGGTAGCCCTCAGCGGTCACCCGCTCCGTACGGACCACGCCATTCGGGTTGAAGCCAATCCCCTTGCGCTTGAGCCACTCGCCGTACGGCACGCCACACGCAGGGTCGTATCCGGACATGCCGAAACCGCCTCTCGTTGGTAAAGGAGGAGAAAGGCCCTGAGCCGGACTCGACTCAGGGCCAATCGGAGGAAGGTCAGCCGCGGGCGCCCATCTTCATCGACGCCCTCGCCAACACCACATCAACGTCCGCCGTCTCATAGACCGGCATCGACTCGATGTTCAACGCAGGCCGCGAGGCGAGCGCCTTCTCCAGCCGCTCAATAACCCGGCCGTCGATCACCGGGCCACTGCTTCCTCGGCCGCCTATCTGGATCGGCGCCGACCGCACCCGAGGACGAGACTGCACCGGAGCCGACCGCGTTGGCGCGGCGGTCGCGGGCACGACCGCTTTGCCGAACATCTCAGCCACCTGGTCGAGAATCGCCAATGACCGCGGCCTCTTGCTCTGGGCGAGTGGGATGTACGCCTCTCCCTGCGTCTCAGGTTCGGCCCAAATCCGGGTGCCTGGCATGGCGATCTGGGCGACGTGTTTCTCGCTGCCGTTGGCGAAGCGGGTGATCCCACCGTCGGCCATGAAGATGTTGCCGTCCGCGCTGTTACGGGCGGCCTCGGTCTTCTTCGCCTGCTGATACCGAACTTCGGCCGTGATGGTGAGTGACGCCACCTTGTTGTTGATCGTGTTGAGGAAGGACTGGAACGCGCCCTCAGCGGGCTTGGTGTTCGCATCAATCCGGACAGACTTTGACTTCAGCTTGTCCAGGACTTCCTTCAGGTCCTTGCCGCCCTTGGCCGCCTTGATAGCGTCCTCACGGGAGATCCCATATGCCTCAGCCAGCAGCAGAACCTGAGTCCTGGCCTCCTTGTTCTTGCCAGCCAGGTCGAACAACTTGGGCAACTGCTCGACGATCGTCTTCGTCGAGTCGAACGTCTTCCCAGAGAGGCCCTTCTGCGCGTCCGCCGCGTTCCTGAGGTCAGTGAGGTAGCCCGCGAACTTCTCACGCGCGCGGATGATGGCATTCTTCTGCGCATCGGTTTTCCCGGCGTTCACGTCCAGCTTGCCGTTGGCCTCGTCAATCGCCTGCTTGACGTCCTTGTAGTCCTTCGTCAGGTTCTGCAGCGCCGCCGCGACGTCAGTCCGGGCAGTGAAGGTGTCGAGAGACTTGTCCAGACCCTTTACGGCGTCCGTGGCCCCATCGATCTTGCCGCCCATGGTGGTGTACGCGTCGCCGGTCTTCCCGGCCTGGATCGTTGCGAGCTCCTTCTGATAATTGAGCTCGTCCAGCTTGTCCTGGAGCGTCGCCGCCCGATCGCCGGCTTCCTTCCCCGCATAGGTGAAGTAGATCCAGTTGGCGATGTTCGGGCCCTGGAGGTCGTTCTGCTTCTTCAGCTCGCGACTCACGGCCGCGATCTGCGAATCAAGGTCACTACCAGCTGCCGCCAAGACCTTCCCGGCGTAACGGTCCGCAGCGGTCGCGGCATCCGCGAACCGGCTTTCCAGGACCATCAGGCCGCCAGTCAATGCCGCCCCGCCAACCACCGTGGACAAGCCGCCCAGTTTCTCGCCGAGACCGCCGACCTTCTCACCGAGGCCGGAGACCTTCGACTTGGCCGAACTTGCCGCCTCGCCGATATCGGAGATCTTGCCCCGCATGTCACCCCACCACTGGGTGACGCTCTTGAGCGCCTGGACGCCCTTGACGGCCAGGACGACAGCGGCGATGCCGCCAGCGACGGCATACAGCACCGGAGGCGGCAGCTTACCGATCACTTCGGCGAGCCCAAGCAGGGCAGTGATCTTCAATGTCTGACCGATCTTGAGCGCTGCGAAGATCAGCCCAACACCGGTCGCGATTGCCTTGATCTGATCGGGACTAAGCTCGGATAGCTTCTGCGACACCGCAACCAGAATGTCCAGCGCCCCAGGGCCGACATCGAGCCCAGCCTGGAAGATCTTCCCGACCGCCTCTGCGACGTTCGACAAGATCTCCTTAACCTTCGGGCCCTGCTCGGCCACATAGGCGATGAACGCCTTAAACCCGGGCGAATCCTTGAGGTTCTGCCCCCACTCGGCGAACCGTTTCGAGGCGTCCTCGATGGACTGGGTGACAGCCGCCGAATGCGGCAGGAAGGCGTCGACAACGCCGGCCATTCCGGCGAAGACATTGCCCGTGGTGCGGCCGAGATTCTGGATAGCTCCCGGCATGTAGGTGTTGAGGTCCCAGATGAAACGGTCCCAGAACGGCCCCTCAAGAGCCTTCTTGGCGTCTTTCTCCAAATTGACGAAGCTTTTGGCGGCCGTCTTCACGAGCGGCGCGATCTTGGGTAGTCCGGCCTTGACCAGGTCCAAGCCGCCGACGATCGCGGGGAACACATCGCCCTCAAGGCCCTGCTGCCACGCCTGGTATTCGTCCTGGAAACCCTTGATCGCCTTGGCGAGCTTCTGCTCCTCGACCGTCAGCTCGGCCATCTTCGACGCGGCGCCACCGGCAGCCGCGCCGGCCTGCTCGGTTGCCGCCTTCTGCTGCAGCTTCTCCAGCTTCAACTGCCGCTCGGCCATGATCGCGTCACGCTGTGCGTCGCTGTACCGGCGCTGGGCGTCGATCAGCTTCTCCTGCGCCGATGCGACACGGTCCTGGGCGGCGGCCACGCTCTGAGCCGCCTCAGTCTGCGCCTTCGCGACGTTCGCCTGCGCGTCCGCGATTGCCTTCTGACTGTCGGCAACCCGCTGATTCGCATCCGCGAGCCGGTCCTGAGCCGACTTGACGACGTCGCTACCTTCAACGCCCTTCGCGTCCGCCTCAGCCTTGTCGGCGGTGAGCCGCTCAACCGAGGTCGCCAGCTCCTTGACCCGCTGCTGGGCGCGCTCGTAGGCGATCGTCGCCCGCTCGATGTCCGCAGCCGAAGAGTTCTTGTTGCCCTTGACCTTGTTGAGCGCCTTCTCAGCGTCAGCAAGATCCAGCGCCGCCTGACGCTGATCGAGCTTGGTGTCCGTCAGCCGGTTCCCGAGGTCCTCAAGGTCCCTCACAGCCTGACGACGGGCGTCGTTCAGGCCCTCCTGCGCGTCCTTGCTCGCGCGTACCGCATCGGAGTACTGGCGCTCCGCGTCACTGACCCGCCGGACAGCGTCAGCGACACGAGCGGCGCCGTCGGCGGATGCCTGCGCGACAGCGTCCTGGGCGCGCTTCACATCCTGCTGAGCCTGCACAACCCCGCGGGCTGCGTCCTTGACTGACTCGTTCGCCTTACGGACCCGCTCCTGAGCCTGCGCCAGCCGCAACGCAGCAGCAGCGGCTTCGGCCTGCTTCTGCGCCAGAGACTTGACCGCCCCACCAGCGCCACCGGCCGAGCTTTCCTGCTGCTTGAGCGCCTCATTGACGCGGCCGAGCGCTGGCACCGCAACAGCCGCCATGCCAAGCGCGCCAGCACCCGCCGCGCCGAACGCGCTGCCCAGAGCCAGACCTGCGGCACCGATGGACACGATCGCCGGCGTCGCCGCGAGAGCCGCCAGGGCAGCCCCCACCGTGGCAATCCCGGACATCGCCCCGGAGATGTCCGCGTGAACACGTACCTGGGCGTCCCGCCCGTCCAGACGGGAGATCTCCGCGTCGACGGCGGCGAGTTCCGCCATCGCCCCGGAGATGCCGGCCTTGACGTCGAAGGACACGTCGCGGTCGTCGATCGACGCGAGCTCCCGCTGAATCATGTGCATCTCGGCGAGCGCAGCGCCGGCGTCAATGTCGACGCCGACCTTCTTGTCCCGAAGTTGCTCCAGCCTCGACCGAACTTCGGCGATCTTCACCTCTGCCGGCGTGCTGTTCGCGTCAATCTCGATCTTCGGAAGGCGCTTGAACGCGTCGTCGAGCTTCTTGCGGAAGCCGGCCGCGAAGCCCGCAGTCTCAGTGAACTTGCGGTTCAGATCACCCAAGGCGCGCTTCGCGCCGTCCGCGCCCGCAAGGAAGTTGGCAATCTTGAGCGTCAAACGAGTCGAGATGCTGCGTTCGGCCAAGGCGATCTCACCTCCGCCAAATGCGTCGCTCTCATAACAGATCGAGTGGAATCAGCCGCAAACGCCGGAAGGAACGTGCCATCATCGCGAAACGGATCGGGGAATCGCCCACCAGTACGGAGGACCCGCCATGGGAAACATCGGCCCCACCGAATTGCTCGTCGGCTTGGTCGTTCTTGTCGTCCTGTTCGGCGTCGTATTCGCGGCAGTCAAGCTCGCCGGACGATCCAACCGACAGTCCAAGTAGCCGATCAGTCGCTCTGCTCGACTTCCCAGACCTTCGCACCGGGATACGGGTCCTCGTACTCCTTGGCGTAAGAGTCCTGGCGCTTCGCCAGCGCCTCACACGCCCGGCACACCCGTGGAATGTCGACGTGGTAGCTGTGCGCGGGCTCGCCGTCGCGCATGGCGGTGGTCTCCGATAGAGACATGCGACAGCCGGGGCAGCGGTCTGCGTCCTCGGCCATCTTCGCGACAGCCCAGCCGACGTTTTGTGCGTCCCACGGGTTCTCATGCACCGTCACCGACCGCACGAGACGCCCATCATCGTCGTACTCATAGGTGGTGACAGAGCGCAGTTCCCGCCCCAAGATGATGTCCCGAGGCAGCCGGTAGGTCTGCGCAACCGCCATCTCCTGGGCGTGCTCAGGAGATTCGCGGATGCGAGACCTTAGGTAGGGACCTCAACAGTCCCCTGGTTGAGGATCCACGTCTGCCAGAACAGTGCGTCCCACTGCCCCTGCGTGAACACCTCATCGACGAGCTGCTCGACTTCCTTGATGGTGAGCGCGGGATCGATCAGACAAGCCTGCACGGCGGCGACAGGGAACTCCTCGCCGTGGTAGTCGATGCCCTTGACCTGATCCTCATCCCGCGGCGCGTGCTCAGCCTTCAGGTTCGACCACTTCGAGCGGGTCACTCCACGCAGGGTGAACACCACCGTGCTGTCGGCCATCTGCTCCTTGAGAGCCTTGACCTGCTCTTCGAGAGCCTTCACGTCGTCGCCGCTGCCGGAGAGCGTCCCGCCCCGCCGAGCCTTCGCCGCCTTCAGCTGACGCTCCAGCTCCTCATACTCGGCCTGGAGGTCGCCGCGGAGACATAGCGGGACGGTCTTCTCCGGAAGCTTGGACAGCGCCCGGATCTCTTCGAAGGTCGCCAAGGTCAGGCCACCGTCGACTCAAGGTTGTAGGTGCCGGACGCGTACAGCTTCAGCGTCACCTTCTCGTACGACTCGCGCTCGGGCGCGAGGGGGCGCCGCTCACCGCAGGTCACCTGGTAGACCTCCACCTTCTGGGAGGCGGCATAGGCAGTGTCGGCAGTGACACCGCGGCGGACCACCAGGAAGCCCTGGGTGCCGCGAGTCATTACCGACCACATGCGGTCGGCGCTCGTGGTCGAGTCTCGGTAGTAGGTGAGTTCGATCTGAGCCTTCGAACGGCCGGGCGACTCGAAGTCCTGAGTGGAGGCGAGCACGTTGCCGGCCACAGTGCCCTCATCAAAGTCGACCTTCAGGCCGTCATCGGTGACCGTGTTCTCGAGCACGACGATCGACGCGTCGGTCAGCTCCGCCACAGTGGGAGCCGTGATCGAAGAGATCGCCGGAACGAACGTCGCCTTGGTGTTGCCGTCAGTAAGACGCTTGCTCATGGCCTGCTACTCCTTGTCGTCCGAGGCAGGCCGAGACGCCGCCCTGGTGGTGTGCTGACGCGTACTGGGTGCAGTGGCCGATACGTCGTCGGCCTCCGACTGTGCTGTGGGAGGAAGGACCGTGTAGCCCTCCCGGTTCTCCCAGAAGGCGATTGCTGAGGAGTCGATCTCGAACTCGGCCTGATAGGGGTCACGAACCCGGATGCGGGCCATCAGAGGCGCACCACGTAGTAGGTGACCGAGGTGGTCGCCGACCAGGCGAGGGCGATCAGCCCATCCGTGGGCGACGCCCAGTCCCGACGGAGCTTGAACCCGACCGTCGCGCCCACCCCGATCGTGCGGACCGCATCAGGGTTGGCCTCGCCGTATGGGGTGGTGCCAGGGACGTCGGCCGTACAGGTGATCGACGCGCCGGACCCGTTGGTGATGATCAGCGCCAGGTTGTCATCAGGGTTGATCTTGTCTCCTGACGCCGCAGTCCGAGACGTCAGCGTGGCTCCGGCGGTCGTGATCGCCTGAGCGGAATAGGTAGCCATACGGGCTCTCCTCAGGGCAGGAAAATACCCGCACGGTGGCGGGCTGAAACGGTCAGTGAAGGGGCTTCAGGAGTCGGATCTCGTCAGGTACTGGGCCGTCGAGAACCAGAGGCCAGCGGACGCGTCATCGCGGCGGACAGGCTGCGAACCCTCGCGAACCGTCGGCCACACCCGACGGCCAAGCACGGCGACAGTGTTGCCGAGCAGCGCCGTAGCCGCACGGTCAGCAGCCCACGCGGCCTGCTGGGCAGTCACCCCCACCGACGTCACCTGATACCTGAGCTCGTTCGGAGCGGCGTTCCCCAGAGTCCGGTTGTACGCCGACTCCAACCCCGCATCGGGGTAGATGACGACGTAGGGCATCTCAGGCGTCGGAGTGGGCGCACCGCCCCAGTAGACGGCCACGTCCTGGGCTTCGAGCATGGCGATGATGGCCTCGACCAGCGGCCGAGACTCCAACGGCGTCGTCATGACAAGAAGCTCCGAGCCAGATCGTCCACAGCCTTGTTGAACTTCGGCTCGACGCCCGTCACAGCGATGCTCATGTCCCAGTGCGGCGGCTGATGGGCGCCGCCGAATTCGAAACCGCGGCCCATGTCACCCTGCTTCCGCTGCGACTCCGGGCCGACCTCCCAGATCACATCCGTGCGGGAGAACTCCTGCTCGGCAGTGATCGCACGCGGGTAGTGCTTGCCGTGTCGGCGGGCTGTGCTGCGGGCGTTATCCCGCCAATCGTTCCGCAGGCTCTCGGCGTACTGTTTGACCAGCGGGTAGGCGCCCTCAGCAACCTTGTGCGCGTCGGCGCCGATCTCCTCGGCCAGCTTCAGCAGCTCCGAGCCGTCGAGGTCCAGATCGGCCACGAGAACCTCCTAGGTTCGGTCCTCAGCGGAGATCTTGCGAGCAGTGGACGTACCGGTATAAGTCACATCGATCACTTCGAGATGCCGGCCGATGACCCACGCGTCATCGGAGGCTGTGATGGTCAGCCGGTCGCAGCGTTTGATCTCCGCGACGGCGTCCCATGGGATGCGGACCTCGTACCGGTGCAAGGTCACTTCGCCTTCGCCATACTGGGCGTCACGACCCGAGCTGCCGCCCTTGACCCGGCACCGCCCCGCGTAGACCTCAACCCACATCTCGGTGACAGCACCGGACGCCTCGTTGAACGAGCTCCCGGTCTTCCGCTCGATCCGGCAGCTATCCACCATCAACTGGAGCGCCGCGGTCCGCCCCCGCGCGAGGGCCGATGCGACGCTCACTTCGGGCTCACCACGAACGCAGTCGGCGTGCCGAGCACCGACCGCAGCGACTGAACCTCGCCCGGCAGCAGACTGGACGCATCTTCACGCGCCTCCGACGCGTACGTCACCGAGTAGTCATCGATCGACTCCGACCGAATCCCAGCCTCCATGCCCGTCGCACCATCGGATGTCCCCAGCCGCTGGGCGACCGAGCACACCAGCTCCACCAGCTCGTCCGGAACCGTCACGAACCCGTGCGTGTAGGTGACCGCCACCTGCTGCGCGCACGGCGGCAGCTGATAGACCTTGTCGTAGCCGTTCCAGCGCCACCCGGTGATCGCCGCCCCGCCATCGGCTGCGGTATGCGCCACCGACGCGACAGCAGTCACCGGGCCGCCCGGCAACAGAACCCGGCCGCCATGGACGTCCAGCGTCACCGTGGACGTGATCGAGGAGATCTGCTGGCCCGCCTCGCGCCGGATTCGAGCCGACGCGCGAGCCAGCAGAGCCTCCTCCTCGCCTGCGGTGAGGCTGTAGCCGAGACGCGCCGCATCAGCCATGGTTGCGAGAGATGCCACAAGTCACCGCCCTCTTGTCAGCGGGGACCGTACTTCTCGATCAGGTCGTTCTTCGTCATCGCCTCGGCGTCATCCGGGCGCACATTGTGGACGCGGACCGCATAGCCGATCCAATGCGCTTTGGAGGCGTTGGCTGCGGGCGGAAGCTCGACCCCCGGCTCCTCTTCGGCGACGGATTCGACGTAAGGACTACCGTCCTCGGCAACGCGAGTCAGGTAGCCCTTCGTGAGCTGGTCGGCCATGACCTCCGGAAGCGGCAAATCCATCTCCCAGATGACACCGCCCGCGCCCCGGAAGAATCCGGTTTCGCGGTCCGCCATCAGGTGTTCCTCGGGACCTTGAACGCGGTGATGGTGCCCGCGACGAACCCGGCGGCGATGTCGACCAGGATGGTGCCGTCCGACTGCAGGAAGCGGCCGGACTCGAACGGGCCAATCCACTGTGTGCCCGAGTTGGCCACGGCCACCACCAGGTCACCCTGGCCGGCAGCAAGAGCAGGCGGGTTGGTGCCAGCCTTGACGGTGACGTTGCCGCCCGTGGCGCCCGCGATGACCCGCAGGATCGTCAGTTCGGGGAATGCCTTGCCGTTGGGCCCAGCCGCCGGGATGACGTGGCCGTTGCCGGCGCCTGCGTTGGTCGCGGTGCCTGTCGGGTCGGCAAGGTTGCCGTTGGGGACGAGGTTGCTGTACGCGACAGCGGTACGAGCCATGAGTCAGGCCCTCACTCTCTTGGTATCTGTCGGGATCAGGTCTGGGACGCGGCGGCGGTGGCGATGCAGTCCGGACGAACCAGCTTGGCGCCATACACCGCGAGGCCCTTGATGGCGTCGGAGAAGCCGCCCTCGGGCCGGTACGCCTCGGTCTTGTTGATCTGCTCCGCGAACGAGATCGCCATCGGAGAGCCCGCCTGCACGATGTAGTCGTCGCCGGTCACGTTGATCGCGTTGTTCGAGACGAGGATGTCGAAGCCAGCGGCCCGACCGACCATGCCGTTCCGCAGACCGTCCTGCGTGCCGGACTCGTTGAGCTTGATGAACCGGCCATCCAGCAGCAGGCGTCCGTGGAACCACGGCGGGATGATGCAATAGCGGCCCGCGTTGGGGACGTTCGCCTCATCCAGCTTGACCTTCAGCGGGACCAGGACCTTGTCGTAGGCGTCGGTCGGGGTCGCCGCGGTGACGGCGACAGTGCCCAGGGCGTTCGCCGTCGCGACGGTCGTGTACAGGCTCGCCACGTACTGGTCGACGACGTCGGCCAGCTTGTATGCGGCGCGAGAGATCGCCTCAGGGATGACGTTGCCACGCGCCTGACGCTGGTCCACATCATCGACCTTGAACGCGAAGTACTTGCACTGGTCGATCAGCAGCGTCCGCTGAGCGTCGGTGAGCTCCTCGGGCGTGATCGCGGTGCTGTTCGGCACGTACGTACCGATCGTCGGATCGGAGATCGAGGTGATCCGGACAGTGTCGCCGGCCTCCTGGATCTCACCCTCGTAGTCGCGGTTGACGACGCCGGGACCCGCATAGACCAAGGCCTTACGCAGGCCGACCAGGAGGTTCGCGCTCCAGATCTCCGGCCGGAATCGGGTGATGCTCATGTTGTGGAGTCCTTACTGATCAGCGCGAAGTGCCCAAGAGGTCGTTGAAGCGCCCTTCCTGCTGCGCCTGAACGATCTCCTCGGGAGACATCCGCTTGAGGTCGTTTTCGGTGAGTTGCGACGGACCCGTGGGCCCCTTGCGGGCACCGCCGTCACCTGAGCCCTTGAACCGGCGGGGGCTTTGCGCCTCCACACCCAGATAGGGCCGCTTCTCAAGGAGCTCATCGAGAGCTTCCTTGATCGCCTCGGCGTCGATCTTGTCGCCGTCGAGGAAGTCTTCGATCTCGCTACTAGCCATCAGGAGCGTGCGGACAACGTCTGCATCCTGGAACCGCTTCGCCGCGAGAACCTCGATCTTGTCGCTGACGCGGTCCTTCAGCACTTCCGCCTTGACCGCGGCCTTCGCCTTCTCCGCCTCTTCCTTGCGGATGGCGTCCAGGTCGGGGCCAGCTTCCTCCCCATCGCCGTCCTTGCCGTTCGGCTTCTCCGCAGCCTGCCTCAGGCGAGCGAGCTCGGCGAGCGCCTCATCGCGCTCCCGAACTGCCTGCCGCCGATCACGGGCGAGCACCCGCCGCCGCTCCTTCTCCCGCTGAAGGGCCTGCAGCCCCGCAGAGCCGAGCGGCTCATCCGTATCCTCGTCGGGCTCCTGATCGGGCTCCCCGGTGGAGCCCTGCGCCTCCGGCTCGTCGTCGACGGCCGAAGCAGGAACCGGGTCGGCGTCCTGAACAATGACGTCGCCCTCCCCCGATCCGCCGAGCACAGGCCAGATCGGAGCACCATTGCGGAGCAGGCCGATCGCCCGAAGACCGGTACGCGGATGGACAGGCAGGTCAAACTCGATCATTGATTCCTCTCCCATTGCGGGGTAGGTGGTGGAAGCCGACGCGTTGCGCGAAGGCATGACGAAATGCCGGGCAAGCTGACTGGTCGGCGACTAGTCGGGTAGGCCGTGAACGCGAAAGGGGCGGCACCAGGCGGTGCCGCCCCTTTCACTGAACGGGCGAACTAGATGGTGGATCGTCGCTTGGCGCGACGCATTCGCCACTCCATGAGGAGCTTGGCTCGCTTTCCGTTATTGCACGACCAGCACGCTGGAAGGATGTTGCCGATCGAATGCGAGCCGCCTCGCGAGATCGGGATTATATGGTCGCGAGTCATGGGGCCAGACTTGCCACAGTAGGCGCAGCAGCCGCGGTATCGGTCAACGAGCCGCTCCCAGTCGCGCGGCGTGACCTTGAACGCTAGCCCGCTCCGCATACGTACCCGACGACGATGATTGCTTTGTATCCTCTGCTCAGGCTTGGTGCGAAGGCTTCGCACGTTTACGCACTTTTGCGAGCAGAACCGGCGATTCCACCGAGCGTCAGCAGGAAGCGGCTGCGAACACTCTTCGCAAGTTCGAGCTGCCCGCGCTTTGGCTTCCTCGCGCTGCCTCTGACGTTCCTCCGCCGTCGCTCGGCGGCGCTCCAGCGCAGCGATTCGAAGCCGTTCGCGGTTTCCCCGCCGAAAGACCGCCATCATGCAGAGACGGGAGCAGAATCGCCGAGTAGTTCGAGCGTCAGCAGGAAGCGGCCGACGGCATTCCTCGCAAAATCGCTCTATCGTGTAGTCATCGAGCGTTCCGTTGTGGCGTGCGCGCGCGTAGTGCCGCTTGCACAGCGTCCGACTAGCCGCGGGTCGGTCGCAACCCGCAGCCCAGCGACATATAGGCTTTGTCACGTCAACCTCTCACACAGGTTGGCCACGCCCCGGGACGATTGCAGTCGTCGCCGGGGCCCTTATTCGAATGTGGGTCTCAGTATCTCAGACCTCACTGACAACTTCGGTGACCTTGTACACCTTTTAGCCCATCAAGTAGGCGAACCGGCGGAGAAACTGGACAGCAAGCTCGCGGTCCCCGCCAGCGTCTTTGATCAACTGCTCGGGCATCGGCCGTACCGTCTGGCTACGCCGGTACCGCTCGCCCCGCTGCTTCTTGAGGTTGCCGAGCTGCTTACCAGCGATACCGCGAGAGGTCGTGCCCTCCGTAGTGACCAGACGGCCACCCATAGCGGTCTGCATACCGCGGCGGGCATTCACCACCTGGCCGATGTCCGCGCCGAGCCTGACAGCTTCGGCGCCAGCCTTCGTGAACGCCTTGTCCTGCTCCTCAGGGGTCATCGCCGCGAACGCCTCAGCCGGGCTCTGAACGAGCAGCCGCTCCGGACTATCCCTCCGGATAGGCAGGTGGTAGCAGTCACACTGCGGATGACGAGGGAAGCCCGTGGACCACGAGTACTCCCGCCCAGCGAGGACGATGCACCGGCCGCACGACGGCAGCTTCAAGAACCGGACGTAGGAGACCCACCCGCGGTCCCCAGTCATCCCCACGGTCACCGCCGCCCGGCCGGCGTCGGCCACCTGTGTCGAAGTGAGCAACGCCAGCATGGTCCGGCCCTGCCGCATCGCATCCGGCAGCTTCGCGCCACGCGACAGCAGACTCTTGATCAGCAGGATCGGCAGATACAGCAGCGAAAAGAGCGGACGCCCATCCGACGCGATCCCCGACAGCGCCTGCGGGATCAGCACCGCAGCGGCAACCTGCCCTGCGGCGCCCTGCGCCTCAGCCAGATCCGCCAGATAGGGAGCCGCGCCAGACGCCGCAGTGAGCTGAGCCTGTGACACCGTCGCCGTGATCGACCGGCCAATCCCGGCAGACCACGACTCCGACAGCGCATGCTCATCCAACTGGCTGAACTGCTGGACAACCGAACGGGTCGCCGCCGCAGAGATCTGCTGCTGCTGCCTGTGAAACGCCTGCGCGACCTGCTGCGAAGTAGCCACCGACTACCCTCCAGCCGCGGCCGGCTCCAGCTGGAAGGGATCGCCGCCAGGCTGGGCGGTCGGTGGGCTTGCCGGCAGATCCGGCTTCCCGTTGACCGCCTGGGCGAACGGATCCATCGCCGCCTGATCCTCAGCCATCTGCATCACCCGATCCACCTCGGGCGGCTCCAAGCCATACTGCTCGGCGATCCACCGGAGCGGGAAACCGATCGACTTCAGCTTCATCAGCGCGTCGACCTTCTGGCCCATCGCCCGGAACTGGACGTCCCGCCAGATAACCGTGCCACTGCGGCAGGCATCGGCCTTCGCGTCATCACCCATCACGGATGCCATGAGCGCGAAGACCTCACGGACGGCCGACTGGACGTAGACGATCCGCTCATTCGTCTTAGCCGTCAGACCCGTCTCAGCCGCGGTCAAGGCCTCTGCGGAGAGGTTGGCCACGCGGCCGATCAAGTAGTGCGGCGGCGTCCTCGTCTGCGCGGCAATATGCTCGATCGCCCGCTCGATCACACCCGAGTAGGCGGAAAGGTCAGCCGCAGACCACTGACCGATGTTCGCCTTCTCCCCCGGGATCCACAGGATCCGGTCCCGGACAAGCTGATCGAGCTCCAGCGGGCGCTTGCCGATGACCTGACCATTACTGTCCAAGACCGGCAGCATCGGCACGTCCGTGCCCATGACCACCCGCTGCGGCAAGCTCGCGAAATCCAGGGCATTCATCAAGTACGCCCACGTCAAGTTGATCGCGTCCTGCATCGCGATGACACCAGAGATGTCACTCAGCGGCTTGTCATCCAGCAGCGTCTGATTCCGCATCTCGATCAGCGGAACTACACCCAGCGGGTTCGGGATCGGCCACGCATCATCCTTGGGCCCCTGCCGCGGCTCCCAAGCACCAGCGCCGCGACTACGAACCGTCCCCTCATCAGGGACGACCAGACCCGCAACCGTGTACCCCGAACGGGCGTAAGCCGGCCGAGAGAACTTCCATACCTCATCCGGCAGATACAAGGTGGCGTACTCGGTGGTGTCGTCCCGCCACAGCTTCAACCCGGCGGCCCGCTCCCCCGTGTCCGAGTCGTATCCGACGATGGCCTGATCCGGCCGCTCCCACGTGACCCGCGGCGTCTCCTCATCGGCCGGGTTGCCCCAGACAAGGCAGTAGCTACGGGCCGCGGCCAAGGCGACGACGAACGCCTCAGAGGATCCACGCTCGCAGTCCGCCGCGCGCCATGCCCGCGATAGATCCTTGTCTGCTTTGCGGTCAGCGTCATCGACGCGGATGCCGAGGATGTTCATGCGCTCGGTCGGACCCGAGATCACTGGCGCGCACCAGTTGTCCGCAAACCCTTCGAACCGATCCACGAAGTAGTCCTGGAACTCCGGCGAGGCATAGCAGATCTTGTGGCGGCCCTCGTAGTAGTCGAGTCGCGTCGTGATCTCCCTCTCCCGACGCTGCAACTCCTCAACGAGGCGGTTGAGAATCCGGATGGCCGAGCGCGCATCGTCCGACATCTCGACCACCGAACCACCGCCTTATCTGCGTAAACGAGTGGAGGAAGCCGTGTAGATGAGGTTCTCGGCCGCCGGCGCCACGTTGAACAGGCCAGCGGCGGTCGCGTCTCCTGCCGCCTCATGGGCGAGGACCGAGCACACCGTGAGGTCGATCTTCTGTGTCTGGCTGGCCTTCGCCAGCACGTACCGCTGACCCGGCCGCGGAGCCTTCCGCGTGTTCCGCACGTGGATGGCCGTCACCGGGCACCCGTCGTGGCCGAATGACGAATCCGCCTTCGTGACGTCCGTCAGCAGCCGCTCATTCGCGGCATGCATTTGCACCGTCCGGTACGTCGCCCAGCGGAGCACGACCTTCTCGCCGTACCGCTCCACCCATGAGTCCAGCTCGGACGCCCAACCAGGAGGATCTCCGTAGAAGCGGACCACCTTGAAGCGATCCATCAGCTCATCCACGGCCGCGGCCACTTCCAGCCTCGGCACCTGGCCGCCGAACTTCGCCGGGTCCCAAATCGTCGGCGTCACATCCGGGCCGAACGTCGGCGTGAACTGGTAGCCGTCTGCCGTCTCGGCGCGAATGCCCGTCCAGTCGTCGACGTCCGAACCGTCGAAGCCGAGCACGATCGCCGTACCGTCAGGCACGTCGCGGACATCGGCCCTCGAGTCCCACACATCACCGTCGATGTAGTGGCCGGCGCCGTACACGATCCGGTTACCGAAGAACCGCTCAGCCTGCGCGGGGTCCCGCTCGAGCAAGTCCGCCGCCTCGGCCTCGATCGCATCGAGATCGACATGCCCGCCGTTCTCCCGCAACGCCTCGCCGTACACGATCCGGTGGATCTTCCGGCGCTCCGCCTTGTTCCGGTACGACAGATGCCCCGGCGGCTGCGTGAACTGCCGGTAGATGTCCGTCGCCGACGACTCGAACTGCTGCTGCGCAACACTCGACTCCGACGGATCCCACGCGTTCGTCGTCAGCGACGACCGCCCGCCCATACCCGCAAGACCGCGGTACTGCGTGTCGGCAACGTTGGCCATCTTGTTCGACTGCGTCCACAAGCCGACCTCGTCCTGCGGCACGAACGTCACACGCTGGCCCAGGCGGGACCTCGCCGAGGATGTCACCGTGTCGATCCGGCCACCGCCCGGAAGTCGGATGAACTCCTCGCCCGTCTTCGGGATCACATCGGACAACGGCCCCTGATCGATCATCGGCCGGAGCGCACCGTAGATGTTGTCCGTCTGCTCCTCGCTGACCGCAGTGATCTGGATCAGCGGCGTCGGCCACGGCATCCCCATCGGCTCGCCGCGCTCGTAGGGATACTCCCACCCGCAGCCGCAGCCGAAGTCCGAGCAGGCGTACCCGTCATCCCGGCCGGCCCAGCCCGCGAACAACGCCGGCCCCACAGCCTCGACGCACACGTGCGAAGCAGTGTGAGGGCCCTTCCCCAACTTCTGGGGCCCGGCAAGGAGACCGCGGCGGTAGACGAACGCCGGCCCCAAGACCGGATCCGACGGGATCCACAGCGCGTCCCCGCGCACCAGGTAGAAGTTCGCGTAGTACCGCAGCTGGTAGTCGTACAGCCGGAACGGAGCCCCGAGACGGAAGCCGTCCGGGACAACGCAGTGAGCCTCAACCCATGACGGGGCGACGAGCAGCGGACGAGGCTTACGCTCCCCCGCCATCGATGGCCTTCAGCCGATCCCGCATCGACGCTCCCGCAGCAGCCCGCGGCGTCTTGGTCGCCCGCTTCTCCGCGACCTCGTTCGCTGCGATCCGCCAGCGGTTCCGCAACATCCCCTGCGTAGACAGCCCCAGCGAATCCAAGTACTGCCGGACCACCTTCTGGAGCTCAATCGACGACTTCGGCTGCTCGGCACGCGCCAGCATGCGGACGCACATCGCGACCTCATACCACTGGCCAAGCCGCTCCCACATGATCGCCTGCGGCTTCGTCCACAGGTCCGCCCACAGCTCCCACTCGCGGCCATCCGCCTCCAGTAGCGGCCACTCCGGAGGGCTCCCCGCGCGTCCCTCCGCCGGCAGTGTCGTCCATGTCGCCGCGTCACCGGGCCGGTCACGCCGCAGCGCGTTCGGGTCCGGCGGCGGCCCTGAAACCACGCGGGCTCCACCTCTGGGCATGATGCATCTCCCTACAAGCCGCGTTGCGCGGCGATGAGGTGAGGCTTGGCCTTGCGCCGAACCTCGAAGCTTTGAATGCCGCACCGCTCGAAGGCAGGCGCTTCAGCGCGGCGGGCAGGAAGATAGGGGCATGATCACCTTTTGAACCCGCCCGGCCAAAGAGAGCTCTCCCCCGCGGTCTCCTGTTGAATGTCCACTTTGGGGGTTATGCCCCTTTATGTCCGATTTGGCATGTGTCGTGCATTCGCAGTGGAATGAGAAGCCCATGATCGACACCTCGGCTGACCCCGAACCGATACCTGCGCGCGCCCCTCGCGAGCTTCAGGGGGCGTAGGTTCCCGTGCTCGTGACGGAGCAGAGTGACTTAGAAGGCCGGCGCATGCTCAAGGCGGCTGTGCTTGGAGGGCTTGTCGGGGCGCTTCTCATGTTCGGCGGGGTGCGAGTGTTCGGGGGGACCGAACTCTTTCGCGGCGTTCCTGGCGCCGCTGGCGAGCAGGGACCTGAAGGGCCAGCGGGCCCGATGGGGCCGCCAGGTCGGGACGCTACTGCGGACCTGTGGGGCTGCATACCGGGGACGCACCGCAACGACGTGTGGGTTGCGCGCTCTATGCCGCTCGACGGTCAGCCCATCTTCTGGGAGCAGATCACTGTCTGCACCAGGTGGTGACCTTGCAGCCTTGAGTCGCCTTACCCGCTGCGGGCCTTGCGGGTGCGTGCGGCCTTCTTCGCCATACGGGAGCGCTGCTCATTCGTCTTCCCCGCATTGGCGATCTTCGCCGCTTTCGTCTTCCCGTATCTCGGCTTGAGTTCGCGGTACACGTCTTCGCGGCCTGGGGTGATGCCGCGGATGTGGCCGCTCTTCCCTGCGTTCTTGGGCATGGCGATCAGCCAATCGTGACGGTGACGATGTGGTCTCGGTTCATGAGGACGACGCTGCCGTCAGGGTTGGTGATGGTCATGCAGGCTGCGGGTGCGTTCCAGATGTTGCGAAGTCCAGCGAGCATCTCGTCTCTGCTGGCGAAGTCGGAGGTTGTGGTTTCAAGCTCTCCACCGTCGCTGAGCTTGATCTTCAGTTTGATGTCCAACCCGACCTCCGTTGGGGGGTGCATTGATCGTTCTATTGATAAAGACGCAGGTCGCATCTCGGCGAGCTGGGGAAACGTAAACGATCGGCAGGGGCTCGCGAGCTACCAGACTGCGTCGTTGACGCGGGTCATGGCGTCGCTCCACTCGTCGAACCGCGAGCCGTCGATGACAACTCCCCACGAGTCGTCGGCTGCGGTGATCTCGATGCGGTCGCCCGTCTTGTCGTCCCCCCACTCACCGAACGCCTCGACTCGGACCTTGCCGGCGCTGGTGGGGACGTCGACGCGGGTGACGTGATCTGCCGCGTCGCCCTTGTGGAACTGCTCCAGCTCGTCGAAGCCCTCGTATACGACATTGACCGCGTCCACGATCTTTTCGAAGCTCTTCGGGGTGAACGCCACCTCGACTGGCTTGCCGTCGTCTCCTAGGTGGCGGAAGGCGGGATTGCCTTCGCCGTTGACGAAGACGTCGACGTCGCCGTTGCCGGTGTCCACACGTGAGGCGGCTGACAGGTCGGCGTCGGCGTTCTCGATCTGGTCGACGTCTTTGCGTCCGAGGCGGAGGGCGGGTGTCGCTCGCACGTCGTCGGGGGTTGGGTTGCTGGTCTCTGCCAGGTGCAGGCTGTAAGTGTTGTCGCTGTCCTGGCGTAGGAGTACGGCGAGGCCGAATGAGCCTGGCGTGCCGTCCGGGTTGGTCTCGGTGCGTTTGATCCACGCCTCTTCGCCATCGCCGAATGCTCCGGCGGACATCTGCCCGAGGTAGTACGTCAGGTCTGCGGCTTCATGCTTTTGCAGCGTCACCTGGGCTCGTTCGGTGGCGAGGGTGAGGCTGCCGTCTGCGTGGCGGTCGAGGGCGAGTTCGTCTCCGCTGTGGAGGGTGATGTCCGCGGAGGCGATGGTGTCGGGCATTCCGCGCCGGCCGTCGCCGCCTCTCGCGTTGATGCTGTGCGGGGTTGCGGTGCCGCGGCCGTCTCCGCCGTTGCCGTGCCCGAAGCGGCCGAGGGGGTCGCGGGGATGGTCGTGCTCGTTCCATGCGCCGTGGCGTCCCATGGACCACCTCCTGAAGTGCGGGAAATGGGGCCGTGGGAGGGCTGTTGGGCTTGCTCGACGAAGCGCTGTTGTTACCGACTAGTACGGATGCGACCTGCGAAAAGTCGGCACCTAGAGGGCGTTCCAGCCGCCCGGCTGGCGTTGCGCGGTGGAACCGTCATGGCAGGACTTACACAGCCCGCGGCCATGCTTGGGGTCGTCGGGGTCGAGGCTCCGCCGTACGAGTTCACGCCGGTCGAGCGGCCAGTGGTCAGCCACGGTTGATGACGCTGACTGGCAGATCACGCATGTCGGGTGCTTGGCGAGAACGCCAGCCCTGAACCGGTCACGGTGGCGGGAGCCGTAGCCGCGCTGGCTCGCTGTCCCCCGCTGACGTTCAGCCTCGGCCCGGCAGGTGTCACAGCGGCCGGACGGTGTCAAGTTCGGGCAGCCCGGCGTACTGCACACCTGCTGTGCGCGGCTCGCCATGTCAAGCGTCCGTGATGTAGATCCAGCCCATTACGGCCGGCTCAGTCTCACCAGAGCTAGACGGGATGATCTTGTAGAACCAGGACGACGGCGCCTGCGTCACCGCCGTCGGGACCGCCAGCTTCACCGTGCCGGCCGCGGCATCGACGATGGTTAGCCCTGATCCTTGGGTGAGGGTGTGGGCCAGTTGGTCGTCGTCTTCGTAGTGCTCGGACGGCTTGATGACGGCGGTGACGGTGACGCCGGACAGGCCCAGAGGTGAGCCGTCCGACGTCAGCCGCCACGTCCGGGAGGTGTTCGCCCCTTCGGGGATGGTGACGTTCGCCCAGTCGGACACTGTGACCTCCCTTTATGCGAGTGAGCCGCCGAGCTCGTGGTCGGTCAGGAGTGAGCCGCCGAGGACGTTCGCAGCGACGAGCGAGCCGCCGAGTTGTCCGAGCGCTGGCCCGCCTCCCGTGGTGACGGCGGGGATGGGGACCGTGCAGACCGCGGGGATGGCTGGCGGCTGGGCTGTGGTGGAGATGAGTGCCGCCGGGATGGTCGCGTACGCCTGCACGGTGGCAGGGGTGGCGGCGACCAGGCTGGTAGTAGTGGGTGTGTGAACGGCGGCGGTCGCGAGGACGGTCGCCGCGGTGATGGTTGTGGACGCCGTGATGGTGGGCGCGTGTACGGCTGCCGTGGCGGTGACGGTGGCCGGCGCCGCGGTGGCGTTGCCGTCGGCTCCCACGGTGGGTGTGGGGGTGGACGTGGTCGCGGTGACGGTGTCCGGGGTGACGGTGGTGTGGACGCTGACCGCCGGGGCTGGGATGGCCGTAGACGCGTTCACCACGCCGGGAGACGCCGTGACACCCGCCGACGTTGCAGGCGTCGGCACGGCGGTACTGGCGTTCACTGCGGCGGGACTGACGGTCGAACCGGCCGTCACGTTCGGGGCGCCGAAGCTTGCGCTTCCGACCACGACGCCAGGTGTGATGGTGGTGCTGTTGCCTGCCTGGACGGTGGGCGCCGGGATGCTCGCCGCGGAGGTGACGACGTCGGGCGTGACCGTCTGCCCTGCCGAAACCGTCGGAGCGGCGATGGACGCTGCGGCGGTGATGGCGCCTGGTGTCGCTGCCGTGCCGTAGCTGACGGACGGCTGGTAGACCTGCGAGCTTGCGGTGACGACGGCCGGTAGCACGGTCGCGCCTGCGGTGGCATCCGGCGCGGGAACCGAAGCCGCGGCGAGCACGATGCCGGGCGTGGCCGTGGAGCTCGCCGCGACGACGGGCGCCGAGAAGGTTGCCGATCCGGTGACGACGTCCGGGTGGGCGATGAGGCCGGTGGATGTGGTCGGGCCAGGAATCGACGACGTGGCGGACACGGCACCAGGAGCGGCGGTCGAGCTCGCCTGAACGTCCGGGCCCGGGATCGTCGAGGTCGCCTGGACCGTGGCCGGGTTGGCGGTTGAGCCGGCGGCCGACGTGGGGCCGGGGATGCTCGTGGTCGCCTGCACGACGGCGGGGCTCGCGGTGGAGCCTGCCGAAGCGGTGGGCGCCGGAACGGTCGAGGATGCGGTGACGACAGCGGGTGTGACGGTCGCGCTCGTCGAGGCCGAAACCGTGGGCGCTGGCACTGACCCTGTGGCGGCGACCGTGTTCGGGTTCGCGGCCACAACAGCGGTGATCGTGGGCGCCGGGACCGTGGTCGTCTTGGCGACCGTGCCCGGTGAGGCTGTAGCACCCGCAGACGCCGACACGGCCGGAACCGAAGCTGTACCGGCGACGACGCTCGGGGACGCCTTGACGACCGCTGTGACGGCAGGTCCAGGCACCGTAGACGACGCTGCCACCGTGGACGGTGACGGGGTCGCGCTCACGGTTGTGGTGGGCGCCGGAATCGACGACGTCCCAGACACCACAGCGGGAGACGCGGTCGCACCCGTCGCCACAGACGGGGCTGGAACCGTGGACGTTGCGGCAACCGGAGCGGGCGTCGCGGTGGCGTTCGACGTCGCCGTGACAGTCGGAGCCGAGACGGACGCCGTAGCGGCGACCGGTGTGGGCGACGTCCTAGCGCCTGCCGAGATGGTCGAGGACGGGACTGACGACGTAGCCGCAACGGCCGACGGGGTAGCGGTCGCGTTCTGGCTCGAAACAGCAGGGCCGAGCCAGCCTGTGTCGCTGACGCCGATGTCATCCAGGCCGTAGGCGACGCCAGGCAACCCGTTGAAATTTACAACCGTTGGCAGTGTCGTGCCGAAGTTGGCGCCAGATCCGGTCCTGGTTTCCGTAGCTGTGGTGGAGTCGGCCGAGGTGTAAATCCGCAGCTCGCACGTGCCGTTGCTGGTGGTGGTGCCGACGTTGATTTGAGCCTCAATGCGGACCCACTGACCAGTGGGAATCGCAGCGGTCGTCGTCGTCCCAGATACCGCCGTGCTGGAGGCGTTCCCGACATACACCTTCCTGGCCGTGTCGATCCCGACGAACGCGACGCCGCCGTAGGCCGCCGTGTACACCCCGACGAACGGAGAGGCACTCGTCGGGGCGGACGTCAGGTAGACATGCGCGCGAACGTAGATCGTCCGGGCGGCGAGCGAAAGGCCCGACCACTCCACGTAGGTGCTCGCGCCCGACGGGATGTTCGCCGCCATCGGGGCGCGCGACCCTGTGGCGTTAGTGCTGGAGTAGGTACTGCCGCTGGCGTCGTTGAACGCATCCCCGCTGGTGCCACCGCTGTTGGCGGTGGTGATCGTCGCGCCGTTCGTGCCGCCAGAGAACGAGTTCTTCTTCAGCACCGTTCCGCCTCCTCACCTCAACAGGCGGATGGGCGCGAAGACGAGCAGGCGGTCACGGGCGGCTGTGGGCACCTATGCCAGCGCGAGACGGAAAATCCCACTAGCGGACCATGAAATGGCCAGCGTGCCCGCCGAAGTGGAATACGAGCTGCCCAGGTCCACAAGGACCAGCGCGTTCTTTCCGGTCAATGTGCTGTCGTAGATGAGCACGCCACGAGCACCCGAGATGGTCGAGCTGGCCCACGACACGTCGGCGGCGTCGAACGTCGCCACACCGGACGCGCCAGTGAACGTGGTGGACGCGAGAGTCGCCCCGCCTGCCGTGTAGCCGGTGCCGGTCAGCTCCGTGCCGGAGTAGACGCCGGCGCCGTACGCGGCGGAAGCGGCTGCCGCATTGAAGTCCGGAGTAATCGAGGCGCCATAGAGGGCGGCCTTGAGGGTGTCAGCGTCGAGGTTCATCGCCAACTGGGTGGTGTCGAACACGTCCACGATCGTCGAGACGTAGATGCCTGACTGGGTGATGGCCACGGCTAGTTCTCCTCGTCCACGTAGGCATCGCCGCCGACGGTCACGCCTTCGCTGCGGGCGGCTTCACGAGCGGCGCGCAGGGCGTGGGCGACCTTCTGCTTGGCGGCGTAGGTCTCGGGGGTCGGGTTGTCCTCGTGGGCGGCTTTCGCGTCGGCCAGGTCGCGCTCGAGACGGTCGAGCGTCTCGACGGCGTCGGCTTGGGCTCTCAGTGCGGCTGCACGATCCACGGGGCTCCTCTGGGCACGGGAAAGGGCCGCCCATTGGACGGCCCTTCGGTGGTTCAACTGGCGATCAATAGCACATGTGTTCGAGACTGGAAGAATGCTCGGTCTATCCGCCTGCTCGTCATGGCACCAGTGCCCGCGCCCCATGCTTCGCGCCCTCAGAGGCGAAACCACCGCACGGCAACAGCCCGCCGAGCCGCGCAAGCCAGTGCTCGTACTGTGCGACGACGGGCGCTGGCACGCCGGACTCATCCAGGCGTGGCATCAGCGAGAGGACCGCTGGGACTGCCTACTGGACTACTACTCGGGCAGACACCACTACGAGGCGTGGTACGCATATTCACCGGTCGCGATCCGGCACGTCCCGGACGACTGGTGGCGAGAGCCCGAACGCTGGGAAACGGCGCTCTAGCGCGCGATATCCTGAGTGCACCAACTGGGCGAGTCTGGGCTCAGGCCAGGCGGGGCTGGTCGAGGCGGGGCGATGCTGGGCTTGGCGAGGCTTGGGTTCTGGGTCTGATCTTCAGGTCAGGCCCAGACGTGTTTCAGCGCCGCGATCCCGCGTCTCGTCGTCGGCTTCCCGGCGCCACTCGCGCTCTTCGCGGACCCGCTCAACCTTCACCTCGCGCGGCCCGTTGCAGCACGAGCAGGGAACCCCGTACCAGGTCTTCCGTCCGAGGAGACGCATCACGCCTCCTCGGAGAGCTCAGATCGACGAGTTGAACGCCGCCACATCAACGCGCGGCACGTCAGGCACAAGCCTCGCCAGCAGCCGCACATCCGGGCGCACCTCACCGAGAGGCACAGCCGCGAGATCCGGCACGGTCGTGGCCAGTTCGCCGGCGAAAGCAGCGGTCGTCGTCATAGACGCCATTCTGCCCGATCAGTACGAGTCCCATACGGCGAAATGGCGGTGACGAGGGTCGGGCCAGTCCATATCCCACGCCGCGTCCACAAGCTCGTCGGCGGCCCGGAGAACATGCCTGGTGTTGACTGCCGCGACACGGTCAGCGGCACGCAGAGCGCGTTCCTGCCGGTTCGCCGCGTAGGCGATCCAGCGGTCGCCGTAGGTGCGCGGGTAGGTGTGGGCGTCCAAGCGGCGCGAGACCCGAGTGGGGCGTGGCCGGTGGCCAGCCTCGACCGCACCCCGGAGGATCGCTGCCGAGTAGCGGAGAGACCGGATGCGGTGCCCTGCCATCGGTGCGGTGATCCGCCAGAACTGTGCCGGTGGGCGCGCGTCTTCTTCGCGGGTCGAGTCGCGGTGCTTGTCGGTGACGTGGTGGACGGTGCGGGACATGCGGGAGCCTTTCGGCCCCGCCGAGCTCTTCGGCGTGGACCTAACAGTCCGCGCCCGAGAAACGTCCGCTCATGCTGCCCAGTCTCCCAGGTTTGACAAGTTCGTTTGCTTCGCCCGGAGGCTTATCAATCCGCAGGGCGCGGGGGTCGCCGCCATGCAGACCTCCTGTAGGACGGAGTTGTTCAGGGACGGCGGCACAGTGTTCCGTGGGCACGCACGCCGCCGTCCCTTCGCGTTCTCGACCGGATTTGAACCGGCGCTACCGTGCCGTGGCCACTTGCCCTTTCGGGCCGGATTCGAACCGTCCGGAACACGGCGTCCTAGGCCGCTGGACTACGAGAACGGTCCGCCGTGAAGGCGGACATTCGGCCCGCGCATGACTGCGCCGCCCGACGCGGGCCGATCCCAGCTAGCCACCGTCAAGCGGGAGACGGCGGCAGAGGCTTACCGGACCTCTTTCGCTGAGCTTCTAGCCCCTCAACGAGGAGGTGCTAGGACTTGCTCGCCAGCCCCGGAGGACGGCCAGCAGCAAAAGCCTCACCGGAATGAGGCGGTCTGGCACCGCCCCCGACGAAGGCCGGGTTAAGCGCCGAGCACATCCCCGAAGGGATGGCAGGAGGACACCCTGCAGAGCGTCCAGCTTCGGGGGGCGAGGATCAGTCACCACTGCTGGGCAGGCGGCATTGTGGACCCTCTCAGGTGGCGAACTGCTCGGTGACGTAGGCCAACAGCGCGCGGCAGAGCGCGCGGTCGCGGCTCGGCATCTGATCGATGACGGCCTTGTCGAGGATGGTGATGGTCGGCGCGTCACCCTCGGTCACGTACAGGAGTGCGGGGCCCGGAGGCAGCAGGATCGTCCTCTTGGCTTCCTGTTCGGTGCTCACTGTGATCATCAGCCGTGCACCCCGCAGTACGGGCCGCCGAGGTCGTCGGCCCAACCGTCGGCACCGGCGGGGGCGGTGGCCGTGCATTGCGAGGCGCGGCAATGCCAGACCTCGATGTCCTCGGGGGTGATCTCGGGCCCGCCCATCAGGCGCGCTCCGGCCAGTGCCACGTGCCGCCACGGTGCGCCCCCTCGATCCAGCCGCACACGCAGTAGCGGAACGGGTTGCCATGCGACCCCTTGTCGGGACAGTCGGGCGAGCCGGGAGTCTCGGCGCCCTCGTCGTGGAGGACTGCACGGTTGAAGAACATGCCCTCGGGGTTGAGCACGGCGAGGCTGACGTGGCCGACGTGCAGCCCGCCGCCCCCTTCGCCAGCCTGGTAGTCGTCGACGCCCGTGATGATCGCGGCCCGACACTCGCTCTTGTACTCGCCATTCGGGGTGCCGTACGAGACATAGTGGACGATACGGCCGACGCTCGGGGCCTGGCTCATGGTGCCTCCGGGGGTTGAAGTCTCGACGCAGCCCGACCCCGACCCCCCAGCAAGGATCGGGCTGCGTCTTGGAGGGCTCAACACCACGACGACGGGGAAGACATCGCAGTGGAGCAAGCGCACCCGAAGGCGCGCGTCTTGGGATGTATAGGGATGTCTAGGCGGCAGAGACGCGAGGTGCCGCGCTCTCCCTGCGATACCGCATCCGCTCCTCGTGGGACGGGATCGGCTTGCCTAGGTTCTTGAACGCGTCGATCGTCTCAAGGTCCCGCATGTCGTAGTAGACGAGCCTGCCGACCTTGCCGACGCGAGGCGAGTCGTAGCGGGATGGCCAATCCCGGATTGTGGACCACGGCTTGCCGAAAAAGGCAGCGGCGGCGGCGAGAGTTGTCGGGCGGACCTTGTCATCGTCTCGCATCCAGGGCCACCCCCTGAAATGCGAAAACGCCCCGAACCGGGCTGGTTCGTGGGCGTGCAAGGTCAACTTTCGATCCTTAGTGTCGCACGAGGTCAGAGCGTTAGCAAATAGGGGCGACCGTTACTTTTCGGCGTGTCCCGTCTCGACCGCCAGCCATTCCGCAACCGTCATCGAAAGCGCCGAGGGCGGCACATCAATCGGCAGAACGAAAGGCACCACTCGGTAGCCGCCGTCAGCGCGAGACATGACATAAGCGACATCGGCAAGGAGAGGAGGGGAAGCGGCCATCGCTCCCCCATTCTCCCACCTTTACGCCCGGCCGGACCCGCTATCCGACTCAGCCGCCTGCAACGCGTACGCCCGCATCCTGCCGCCGCTGACGGCGCGCTTCGCCGCCTCCGCCGCATACACCTCGCCGCGGTGCACGGTGAACTCGTTGTCCGTGTACTGGGCCCCGCAGTGGCGGCACACCGCACCGTCCGGGTTGCCGTCCCAATCCCGCCGCTCGTACAGCCTCCGGAACCCGCACGCCTTGCACGGCACGGGAAGGTGCTGCGCCGGCGGCTTGGTCTCCGACAGGAGCGTCCGGCACCGGTAGTGCAGATGCAGCACCTCCAGTCCGGCGTCGGCGCCGTCGAGCGGCATGAACACTTCGGCGTAGCCGGCGTTCGGGTGGGCGACCCCGGACAGGGTGTGGGCGACGCCGGCGAGTTCGGCAAGTTCGACGCCGCGGACCATCGGCTCGCCGTCGAGGGACAGGAGCGTGTCCAGGTGTGCGGTGAGGACGGCGCAAGCGGTGCGTACGGCTACGTGGTCGCGGCGGCGACGGGAGATGTCCGTGTCGAGGAGCGTGAGCCCGGCGGCGACGCGGACGCGCTCCTCCCACGAGGTGAGGACGGCCACCATGTGGCGAAGCAGCGCGTCGACGGGCGGTGAGAGCGGGACGGGGGCGGTCTTGCTGGCGAACACTTTGGGGCCGTTGGCTTGCCGCTTGTTGCCGATCTCGGCGTGGACGCGGGCATACAGCTCGGGCAGCTCGCTGAGGCTACGGTCGATGATCGCCCGGTCGGCTTCACAGAACGCGCGGGGGGTGAGGGCGGGGGCCAAGACGGTCCTGCCGTCGTCCTCTACCCGTCGAGGGTTGGTGCAGTGCTCGGCGCGGGAGCAGTCCCGCATCCCGTCGTCGTCGAGCAGGGGGTCAGAATGCGGCCAGTACGTCACGAAACAGCCTCCCCGAGTGGATACGCTAAGGGCAGGCCGGTATGGGTGTGTCCGGTGGTGTTGACGAGGTTTTTGGGGCGGCTCTCCGAGTGACGGCGGAGGGCCGTTCTTCTTGATCGCAACACCTGGGCGGCTGTGATGATTCCGGCCGCGGTTTCAGGCGCCGGATGCTGCAACTGACGGTCCGCGCTGGACGATGAGCCGGGATGCGCCGTCGGCGAGGCCGACGATCTCCACCCCGTAGCCGGCGTCCTCAAGCGCCCACGCGTACTTGCGAACCACCTTGTATCTGAGCTGGCGCGTCTCGCCTGGGCGGAGGATGTGGCGGACCGTGACCTTGCCCTCATCGACGCTGAGTTCGTAGCCGCCCTGGCCGTCGTTGCGGGTGTGTCCGGCGGCGTCGAGGGCGCGGCGGACGTTGAGCATCTGGCCTTTGATGTCCACGGGGTCCCCTCCTCGGAACCATTTGCCGAGTCTGGCAAAAGGCCTGCTCAGAGTAGGTCGCGTGATCCGCCGAAGCCCAGCGTAATGTGGGCCGATCTGCCGCAGAAGCAGTGCGCCGCTTCCGGCATGCCAAGGTTGGTGCACAGCCGCACGTACAGGCGATGCCCCTTGTCGCAGGTGGCCGTGTACTCGTAGACAGCCATTACTGCTCCTCCTCGAACTCTCGCGCCCATCGGTCACACACGATCACGGCCAGTTCGCGGTCGGACGTCTCGAACGGCCTCCCCCACATGCTGCCGTTCCTGGTCACAGTGAACCGGCCCTCGGCGAGTTCGTAGACGGCGAACGGGTGCCGGAAGTGGACAGGCGTCACATCGTTGAACGGTTTGGGCACTGGCCCTGCGCGTGCGATCAGCCTGGCTGAGATGCGGCTTCTGAGGCCCTCCAGCGCGTCGGCTTCCGGTTCGACTTTGCGCCGCTCCATCGTCCCGGGTGTGACACCTAACTGCGTCTCGATGTGGTCGAACACGACCCGCTGCGGGAAGTCGTCGGGTGCGGGCGTCGGAGGTGGAGGGAGCGAGTCGGGGCCGTGGCGGAACGACCACATGTATACGGCTACATCGCGGCTGGTCGACCACTGCGCAGGCTGCGGCGACGGCTCCGCGAACGTTGGCTTGACCGCCAACGCCTCAAACAGCCGATTGGTGTGTTCGTGCGTGGCGACGAGACGCTCGGCCAGCTCGGACGCGCGGCCCGGTGTCCGCCCGTAGATGACTCTCTCGACGATGGCGTCCACGCGAGAGCCGAGGTCCTCGGTCACGGCTGGTTGCTGCGGTAGTCGGTCGGCCATGCGTGGTACGGGGAGGTGCCGTACTCCAGCAGGTCCCGGTCTACGAGGTGTTCGACCTTGCGGAGTGCGAGCTTCTCGGGAACACCTTCGGCAACCAGGGCGCCTACGACGCCCGGTCCTTCGTTGCGCTGCCAGCGGCGGGCCAACTCGATCACGTGCTCGTCGGGGATGTCGGAGCGCCTCACGGCTGATCCTTCGCCGAGCCGTTGATAGCGGCCATGCGCTTGTTGAACTCGCCAACCGCGTCCCGGATCAGACGCTTACCCAGCGGGCTCGCGGTGGCGTACAGCGCGTTGACGAGCCGAGGGAACGACAGGGGGACAATGACGGGAGTGCGCTGTTCGTTCATGGCTGGTCCTTCGGGTAGTCCGGGTGACAATGGCTGCACCGGGAGCAGATCACAATGCCGTAGAGCGGCCCATGAATCGGGTCGGGGATGGTCTTGCCGCCCTCGTGGCCGCCATGCTCTCGGCCACACAGCGGGCACGGCAGCCAGTAGAAGCCGAAGGTTGTCGCGTAGGCGTGATGGAAGCGGCGGAACCGGTACGGCACGAGGCGGGCGAGCTTCCGCCCGAACGGGCCGGAGTCGCCCACAGAGAGCGGCGGCGTCTCATTGATGCGGCGGTACCACAGCCGGTCGAGGAGCGTGGGCGGCCTCATCCTGATCTCGACCATGGTCAGACCTTCCGCCAGCCGGGAATCCACGCCCCGTCCTTGATGACGTAGTCGCCGAAGAGCGCGGGGGCCTCCTCCTTCATGAGCTCGCCGATGCGGCCGAACACGAGGCGGATCTCCTCCTCCGCGCCCTGGGCGGTGCGGGCTTCGATCGTGTTGCGGAGGGTGCGGACGTTGGCGGTCCAGACGAGGCCGGTCGCCACGCCTTCGGGCGCGAACCGCCGCATGAAGGAGGTGCGGTGCTTCTTCTCCGCGAACGGCACGCCTTCCTCGTCCAGCCCGAAGTGGTCGGCCATCCAGGTCTGGAACTCCTCGAGCTGGTCGAGCACGGCCGTGGCGCGCTTCATCAGCTCGGCGTCTTCGCGCGCCCAGTCGGGGAACCAGAACGGCAACTCGTCGAGGCGGACGAAGCGCAACGACTCCTGGGAGATGGCGACGCCCGGGCGGTGCCGTACCAGCTCGTGGGTGAAGACCCGGGACACGTTGTGCAGCACGAAACTGAAGCTGATGTGCTCGAGCACCGAGCCGTGGGCGCTGGCGAGGATGTTGCGCAGGTAAGCGTCCTGCTCCGTCCTGATCCGGGTGACGTTCGGGTTCAAGCCCGGCTCGAACGAGCGGTAGCACAGGCGGCCGGCGAACTCGGCGAGGTTCTGCGCGTCGAGCTGGTCGCGGTCGAGGCGCTCCAGCCACGACAGGCCGCCGACGTCTTCGAGGTAGCGGGCGAGTTCGTCGTAGTCGAGTTCGGGGCGGGCGACGAGGAACACCTCGGGTTCAACGGTTCGCATCCTCAGCCCTTTCGGCCGGTGTCTGGCATGTCGTCGTAGAAGCCGCGCACCTGGAGATCGAGGTAGGCGAGGTCAGGGTGCGCGGCGATGTCTGCGGCGTCGCCATCGGCCATGGCCTGCACCAGAGCGTTGACGGCGGATCCAGCACCAACGGCAGCCGCTACGAGATCGAGGTGAGCGGCGTACGAGCGGTGCACGTGAGCCATCAGCCGAAGTCGGGCCGCGCGGACCTCCGCTTGCTCGGGTGAGCGCTCCTCCCAGGTGCCCCCTGGGACGTCCCAGGCGCTCAACGCCCCCCCCTCGAACCCATTGGTCACGGAGAGCGCTTCACGCAGCCTGGCACGATTGGCGGCCTGTTCACGCTCCACCAGCACCTGCCCGTACGTGGCGGACAAGACGAGCAGGCCGAACAGCGGCAGCATTAGTATCAGCCCAATCGTCGACACCACCCCGCCAGCCGAAGCAGGCGGATATTCGCCATGGACGACTTGGGCTACAAGGGAGACCTCCCCGGCCACCACTCCGGCGACGATGCTCCCGTTCCAGATGCCCCAACCGATGGTGCGCAGCTTCACGGCGCCCATCCTTCCTGCCATCCGGGACGGTGGCGGTAGCCAGAGGCTTTGATGCGGAGCAGCCGGTTCACGATGGCGTCTCGGCCGCAGGTGCACACCGGCCCCGCGTAGGCATCGGGGTCGAGCATGGGGCAGCCGTACTCCGACCGGCCGTCCCAGGCGTAGTGCGGCATCGCCATGATCGCGTCGATCTCGGCGAGTTCGGCCTCGCAGCGGGCGATCACTACGCCCGGGGTGTATAGAGTGAGGAACTCGCCTTCATCCCAGTCCACGCACGGCGCTTCCTCGAACAGGTCGCGGGCGGTGTACCACTGATCATCCGGCTGGACGACATCCCGGGCTTTGGCGAGGTCGCCTTCGATGGTGGCGCGTAACCAGGCGATCAGCTCGGTCATGGCTGGTCCTCCGCCGAGCCGTTGATAACGGCCATGCGCTTGTTGAACTCCCCGACCGCGTCCCGGATCAGACGCTTACCCAGCGGGCTCGCGGTGGCGTACAGCGCGTTGACGAGCCGAGGGAACGACAGGGGGACAATGACGGGAGTGCGCTGTTCGTTCATGGCTGGTCCTTCGGGTAGTCCGGGTGCTCCTGGTACGGCTTGGCAAGGAGTCTGAGCGGCTCGGCCTCGTCGCAGGTCCACAGGTTGTTGTCAGCGGCCCATGCGCTGGTGCGCTCGATCCAGTCCAACATCCGCCGCTTGGCGGCGATGTCCGCGAGCACGTACGCCGGGTCGTTCAGCACGATGTGCGCTGCGTTCTCGCGCTTGTTCCAAGCCATCTCCAGGTTGGCGACCTGAACGATGGCCGTGCTCCTGATGGGCGATGTCCCGTAGACCACTTCATCGATCAGGTGTTCCGCTGCCTCGCCCGTTCGCCACGGGCCTTGAATGGCGGCTTTCGCCACACGCTCGCGCTCGTCCCAGCGGGCGCACAGGAACTCGACCAGCGAGTCGCGGGGGTCGCGGGGGTCGCGGGGGTCGCTCATTTACCTATTCTCCCACGTCAGAGCCGGTTTTGCTGGGGTTTGCGGACCTCGGCCACGGGTTAACGACCTCGACTCCGAGCACGTTCCCGGCCTCGTCCAGGTCCGCGTTCACCATCGCGGGCATCGTCGCCGTGGACACGATCCGACCGTCCCCATCCGGGACCAGACGGACGTACAAGGCGTGGGCCGACTCGTCGTAGACGTAACCCTCCGGGGCGCTCGGCTCTTCCACGAAGCCGAGGAGCTTCGCGCACTCTTCGTAGGCCACCTGAGCGATAGCGCGCGGATCGCCGTAGATGGTGCGACCATCGCCCTGCTGGCAGCGGTTCCACAACGCCCACGACAGCGGGTCCCATGTCGCGTCGGTGTCCTTGAGGTCGCGGGCGCGGTCCTTGAAGTCGTCTGCGGCTGCACGGAGGGCGTCGACGCGGATGTCCTGCTTGTCGGTTTCGCTCACTCGCTCCACTCCTCGTTCACGTTGATGTCGTAGTGCGGACCCGAGTGGCCCTTGGACTTGCAGCAGATGAGGTCCCACTCCCCGTACCGGAGCCAGACCACCGGGCAGGTGGCGTGGATGCTCTCCATCGGTCAGACCTCCTCGGGGAGGTTCAGCGCCTCGCGCGCCTTGCGGATGATCAGCGCCATCGTCACGGACTTGCGGGCCTCAAAGCCGGGGCCGTCCGGGTCGTCGAGGGAGACGATCCAGCGAGCGAAGTCCTCCAGCGAGGCGGCGTGCTGCTCGTCGAGGGCGGGGCGCACCTCGCGGCGGACGATCCGGTCCGCGAACTGGATCAGGTCGATGACCGGGTTGTTTTCGTCGATCTTGGCGCACTCGTACAGGTCAGTGGTGCCGTAGTCGCGCTCACGATCGGCCAGGTCGTCTGTGAGGTCGTACTCGCCTACGACGGTGACGCGCATCTTCATGTCGGTCCTCCTGGTCGGGGGTCAGCGGTGGGCGGGGACGGGAAGCCGGACCGTACGCGCCATACGGCGGAGGTCGGCGAGTCCAGCGGCGGCGTACAACAGCACGCGGGCAGCGAACGGGAGGACGAGCATTGGGACTCCTCAGGTCGAAGGGATGCAGTGCCCTCCCCGCGTCGTGAACGCGCGCCCGGTCGTACCGGGAGGAAGGGCTGAACGATCAGCGGCTGGCGAGCAGAGAGCCGCAGGCGTAGACCTTCTCGGCGTACTTGAGGGCTTCGCGCCACCCCAGCGGGTCGCTGTCAGAGTCGCTCATGTCGAACCAGCGCTCGTCCTCGTTGTCGCTGTACTCGCGGCTCAGGGTGTCGCCGCGCTGAATTACGCGATACTCGTCGCCGAACTTGAGGACCAGCAGCGTGTTGTCCGGCGGCTCGGGGATCTGATCGGCGAGGTTGGGAATGTCGCCCATCGGTCAGTTCCTTCCGTTCAGGGGGTTGGGGTGGCCCGCCAGAGAGGCGGGCCGGGGTGGGTCAGACGGCGGCCTGGATGCGCTGGTAGTCGGCCTCCTTCGCCGCGTCCACCAGGGCGGCGAGTACATCCGTGGCGGCCAAGAGCGCGTCGACGCTCTCCCGGGCCTGCTCGGCGATGGCCTCGCCGGCGTGCTGGTCCAGCGGGGTCAGCGCGCAGAGGAGCCCGTGGGCGATGCCGTGCAGGTGCTTGGCGACCTGCTCCATGTCGGCGTCGTCGGGCTGCTGCCCGTTGAGCGCGGTGGCGAGCTGCTCGACGGCGCGGTCAGCCTGCTCGGCGATCTCGGCGAGGGTCATCTCGGCTCCCAGGGTGGTGATGGGGGCCCGGCAGAAGCCGGGCCGTGGTGGTCAGTGGTTGCGGTGGGCCTCGATCTGCGCCCAGAACGGCGCGACCTGCTCGGGCCTGAGGAAGCTGGCGAAGTCGGCGAGGTCCTGGTCGGAGAGGTTCGGGTTGGTGGCGAGGATCTGAGCGGCGGTCATATTGCGCTCCCTTGTTGCGTCTCTCTTATGCGCTACACGCTAGCGCTATCTCTAGAATGAAGCAAGTCATTTGCGCTAACCTGTAGCGCATGAGCGAAGCGGAAACGGAACAACTGCGAGAGGCGCTCCGGGCAGCCACTCGCAAGTACCGCCGAACCGAGAAGGCGCATGAAGACGCCCGCCAAGAACTCGTCGCGGCGATCGTCGAAGCCTTGCGCGGCGGCGTGCGGCCTACCGAAGTTGAGGACGACTCCCCGTTCAAGGGCGCATACATCCGGCGTATCCGGGAGGAGCACGGCATCCCCGCCTTCAAGAAGGGCCAGTAACACGCGTCTCCTCCGCCAGGAGGTCGCCCTGCCCGTCACAGTCCCCGCCCGGACGGACACGAGCCAACCGAACCGCCTTCCGGCCCGTGATCCCCAACCGCTCCCGGCACGTCGGGCCGATGCCGGCGCTGTAAGCGCACCCTGACCGACGCCGAGTCGGTGGGGTACAGCATCGGCCCGACGTGCACGGTTCGGGCTCGTCGTAGAGCGGGATCACTGCTGTTCCGGAACTGGCGCCAAGGGCAGCGCACCCCTTGGCACCAGCGAGTACAAGGTGGCGTCGGACCACTCCCCATGCTCGGCCTGCCACGCCTGTAGGGCGGCGTCGATCTCGGCGAGGTGGGAGTGGTCCTCACGGGCCTCGAACGGGCCGAGCGCCTCCTGGCGGCGGTTCGGCCCGTCCATCCATGCGATGACGGCGAGGATCATCGACCGCTCTCCTCGGTGGCGGGTGTCGGCTCCTCCTGTGTGGGAGCCCCGGTGGGCTGGACGTGGGTCAGCGCGATGCACGATCCTGCGCCCGTCACGAACACCACTGGCGTGTGCCCCGGCTGGCCGCTCGACGCGCCCAGGAGGTACGCCTCACTGCGGGTGACCCCGGTCTTGCCTTCGCCCTCGCGGACGCCGGTCCAGTAGCGGACCGGGGTTCCGACGGGCACGTGGGCGTTCCACGCGTCCACAGCGGACTGGCGGCGCGCGGTCGAGTTCTTAGCCATGGTTGGTCTCCTCGGTGGTGGGCGGGACTTCGACAGCGACGACCCGCGCATCGGGCGCGAGCATGCGGAGTTCGTCAAGCGGGTCGATCCGTGCGTGGTCCAACGGGGCAAGCGGTGCGATCGGACGCCTTTCGCCATAGCGGCGGACTTGCTTCTCCAGCCATGCCCACACAGCCGCTTCGCCGTCGAACGCAGGGACGGTGATGGCGGCGAGGTCGGGATGCTGCCGCAGGAGGTCGGGCGCACACTCCCGGGCCGCCCTGGGCAGCTGGTGGGTGAACAGGTTGTCGCCGGTCATCCAGTTCAAGATCTGGTAGATGCCGTCAACGCCGTTCGGAGTGACCAAGCACTCGGTGATGATGGTGAGGATGTCCCCGAGGTGGAAGTCGCGGGTCTCAGTCATGGCGGTTGCCTTCCTCGGTGGTGGATGCGGGGGCGGTACCGCCCCCGAAAAGGCGGTTTCCAGCGACGGTGACCAGAGCGGCCTGCATGATCCGGGACGACGGGGCGAACTCGTCGTCGCTGCCCATCAGGACCAGCAGCTCAGCGGCAGCCGGGCGCGGCAACTGCTTGAAGACCTGGACGTACGCCTTCAGAAGTTCGTCGAGTGTCGGATCAGCCATCGCTGCCTCCGGTCTGCTCCTCGGGCGTCCATTCGTGCACCTGCCAGCCATAAAGACCTGCGACGAGGTGAGCGAAGTTGAACGCGGCCTCACGGGATCCGAGCTCGGCCCGGCCGGACAGCTCTTTCGTCTTCGGCAGGGTGACCCGCCACACGACACGGGGCGGGCTGGTTCGGCGGGTGTGCGGAGCCACCTCGATCCTGGGCATGTCAGCCATTGCCGCCTCCGGCCTGCTCCTCGGAGACGGCGGCGGGCTGGTCGAGGGCGGCGATCGTGTCGCACGGGAATGGCACCAGCACGTAGCGGCGCACCCCGGACTCGTGAGAGACCGAGCACTCATCGCAGAAGGCGTCGTCGCCGCGCTGGAAGGGCACGTGCTTGGCCCGGACGCGGGCGTTGGCGGCCGTGTCCTGCTCGGCGCGTACGACGGCGTCAGAGCGCTCCTGGTCCACGCGCTCCCACAGTTGCCGCCACCGCTCTCCCGTCTCGGCGACGTAGGCCACTTCGCGGCGCAGGCGGGCGAGCTCGTCGTCCCGTACCGCCATGACGGCGTCGAGATGATCGGCCATGCCCCTCTGTGGCGACGTCAAAGATCGGGACAGTGCGTCGGCGTACCGCTGGCGGAGGTCGGGGGTCTCAGGCATCGGCCTGCCCCTCACGGATCGCGTCCTTGTGCGCGCGGTGCCACCGCTTGCGGGCGTTGTTGGACGTCAGCTCCTCTGAGGTGGCGCCGCAGGAGCAGAGGCCCTTGCCAGTCCAGGTGATGCGGGTGCGGACGTACCGGCCACCGTTCTGGGTCCACGAGAAGGGTGCGCCCTCGCTGCGGAGTGTGTGGCCGGACAGGCGGGTGTTCTCAGGCATCGGGGTCGCCTCCCTCGGGGGCGGAGACCGACGCGAGAAACTCAGCCATCACCTTGTTGTGACGGGCGTCCGCCAGCGCGTTGTGCAGCCCCGACGCCTGCTCCGGCATCTCCGGGTTGCCCAGCCGAGCAGCTTCCTGCTTGAGGTCGTTCGTCCACATCGGGATGCCCTCGGGTAACTGGCTCATGGGGCCGTACAGCCATGCGAGGGCGACGTGATCGTAGGCGCCGTACCACGCCCACAGCTCGACGTCGGGGGTGGCGACGATGAAGTCGCGGACCTCGTCAGCGATGCGCGCACGCGACTTGATGTCCCGGTGCTGCCAGTCGAGCGCCAGCGGGTTACGGCGGCCAGCGTGGAGGCGGGCATCACCGTGCAGGCGCGGCAAGTACGGCACGACGTTGGCCATCAGCCAGGAGTGCTTGGCGATCAGCTTGACCGGCATGTCGCGGTTGACCGCGTACAGCTCACGGCCATCCTCGGCCACCATGCCGATGCTGATCAGGTGGATGCGCTCGCCGTCTTCGAGAAACTCGGTGTCGTAGAAGATCTTGGCCATCGTTGAACCCTTCGGATCTTGATTCGAACAGGGGATCTTGAAGCCCTCAGATCGCCTCAGAGGCGTTCAGAGGTTCGGGAGTGCGGGAATGGGTTTGAGAGACGGGAGAGACCGTCAGAGACCCCGTGGAGCCGCATTCCGGGCCAACCCCGGGCGAACCCGACGAGCCGAACACGCGAGAAGCCGCCTCCCACGGAGACCCGCCCCGCCCCGCCGACGCCTCCGCCAGCCGGGCCAAGATGCGCTCCTCGCGGGCGATCACCGCATCCAACGAGTCCGCGAACTTCGTCTTCAGCGGCTTCTCGGTTTCGGCGGGCGCGGCGGACTCGGAGGGCTCCTCCCGTACCGGGCGCTCCCCGGCGACGGCGTCCGCGATCAGGCCCCGCAACTCCTCAAGGTCGTCAAGCGACAGCTCGCACGCCCACTCGCCGCGCTCGTCGCCGTGCTCCACCTCGGCCGGCAGCTCCCCAACCACGGGCGTGGCGACCGCGGCCTTGCTGGCGAACCAGCGGGACATGTAGGCGCGAACCAAGGCGTTCACGATGCCTCCCGGCTGACGAGACGCGCCTTCGGATGCGGATGGCAGCCGAATCGGCCGCGCGCGTGGCAGTCAGGGCAGCGGCACGTCGAGTAGGACATGTGACCAGCCAGGGGGCCGGGGCACTCGTTGAGCTGCGTGCACTGGTAGGTGCCGTCGTTGTGGTTCGTGACATGCCCTGGGCAGGTCAGCATGGCCTTGCGCCGTTGGGGGTCGGCGGCGACCCACCGCTCTTCGTACTCCCTGGCGGTGTGGCGGCAGTCCGCCCGGCCCACGTGGAAGGTGACCGGAGGTCCGCCGATGACCTCAAGGTTCTCGGAGAACGTCATGGACCTCTGGCGCGCAGTGACGGGCCCACTGCAAGACGGGCAGACACCGGCCATCTCGTAGAGGCCCATCCGCTCCGCCGCAGCCTTAGACACCTTCTCGGCCATCTGGTCACGACACGGAAGCGGCTCCCGGCACTTGGAGCAGATGGGGTAGTGCTCGTCGCGGAAGACGTGCCAGCTGTGACCCCTGGCCAAGAGGTGGACATCCCGGCCGCGATCCTTGGGATCGTCACTGGCATCGACCGGCCGCAGGACCACGGCGTGCGGGACGTAGCGCTTGCCGTGCTTGAGGACGATCTCCCGGTCTTCGGCGCTCCACAGCTCCTCCGGGCGGGCCGTGACGCTTACGACCCGCCATGCGCCGTGGTTCCAGGCGACGGCCTGACCAGCCTCGGGCAGGTCTCCATACGTTGAGGTGGTGCCCTGGGGGAACCAGCGGTAGGGCAGGGTCACGACGCCTCCCTAGAAGCTGGGATCAGCGGCGTGATCGAGAGCCGGAAGATCGCAGTGACGTCGTCGATGCGGGCGATGTTCCGCGAGAGGCGGTCACCGCACGCCGCGCACACGAAGCTGCTCGCTCGATGCCTGCCGCCCTGGCCGGAAGGCCGGTCGCGCACCAGGACCTCTGTAGCGGGCGCGATCTCGCACCACTCGCACGGGGGTCGATCCGCGAGCATCGCCCGCTCCCTTCGGGGGTGAGCCCAGTCGCCGCACGGGCACACAGGCCGGTTTGGGTCGCCGGGGAAGCCGCCGCCGCATCGGGGGCACGGGCCGGTCACCGCGACCCCACAGGCTCGGGCTCCATGTCCGCGATCCGGGCGTAGTGGCCCTGGAACGCGGCAGTGATCGTCGCCGTCGCGCCCTGCCGGTGCTTGTCCACGATCAGGTCGATTTCGCCCGCCCGCGGCGACTCCGGCTCGTAGGCGTCCTCCCGGTGCAGGAGGATCACCACGTCCGCGTCCTGCTCCAAAGATCCGGACTCGCGCAGGTCGGCCTTCGTGGGGCGCTTGTTCGCCCGCATCTCCGGGCCGCGGTTCAGCTGCGAACCGACCACGATCGGGACGTCGAAGTCCTTCGCCAGCAGCTTCAGCGAGCGGGAGATTTCCGACACCTCCTGCTGCCGGTTCTCCGACTTGCGCGGAGACGTCATCAACTGCAGGTAGTCGACGAACACGATCGCCGGGAGCTGGCCGGCGCGGCGGGCCTTGGACAAGGTGGCGCGCAGGCTGGCGATGGTCATGCCGGGGTCGTCGTCGATGACGATGTGGTCGGCGCTCGCCATCTCGGCGGCGCGCTTCTCCACTCGCGCCCACGCGTCCTCGTCCAGCGTCTTGGCCTGCAAGTTGTGGAGGGTGACCTTGGCCTGGTGGGCGATGATCCGGGCGAGGATCTCGTCTTCGCTCATCTCCAGCGACACGAACAGGACCCGCTGGCCGAGCTTCAAGCCGACATGGAGGGCCATGTTGACCATGAGCACGGACTTGCCCATCCCCGGGCGGGCGCCGACGACGATGAGCTGGCCGGGCCGCAGCTTGATCAGCAGGTGGTCCAGGTCCGCCCAGCCCGTCGTCACACCCGCGTCGACGGCCTTGGACTCCAGGCGGTCCAGGAACGGGTAGATGAGCTCCGACAGCGGCTTGCCGGTGTTCGGCGTGTCCACGCCCGTCACCCGGTCCAGGACCTTGCGCGCCTCTTCGGTGACGTCGTCCCGGTCCAGGTCCACGCGGCGGCCGAGCCGGGTCAGCCGGGCGCCTTCGAGGATCAGGTCCCGCCGGTAGAGCAGGTCCTTCAGCCGGTCCACGTAGAAGCCGACGTGCCCGGCGGAGGTCACGGACTGGATCATCTCGATCAGGACGCGCGTGTCCACGACCTCGCCCGCGGCCCGCTTCTCCAGCTGCACCTTCACCGACAGCGGCTCCACCGGGACGGACCGGTTCACCAGTTCGGCGACCGACTCGAAGATGACCTGGTGGGCGGGGCGGTAGAAGTGCCGTGACGTCAACTGCTCGACGAGCAGGGCCGCGGAGTCCGGCGACAGCATCGCCGCACCCAGGCATGCCTCTTCGGCTTCGATGTCGTGCGGCAGCTCATCGGCGCTCATCGGCCGCTCCTGCGGTCCTCGCCGCCGAGCGCGACGAGCGTGGCGCCGTCCTTGATGCGACTCGCGAGCCGCTCCCCGAGCGGTTCGGTGAGCTTCTGCATGTTCGTCGTGATGATCGTCGGGCGGGCGTGCTGCCACCGCTCGTCAATCACCGACAGCATGCACTCGCGCTGCCAGTCGTTGATCCGCGCCGACCCCAGGTCGTCCAGGACCAGCATGTCCGCAACCCGCATCGCCTTCAGGCGGTCCTTGTCGACGGGCGGCGTCGTCGCGTCCTGCCAGTCCGCCACCGTGGCGAAGTCCACCCAGCCGGCGTAGCCGTTCGCGACGGCCCGCTCGAGGACCTCCCACGCCGACCACGTCTTCGTCCGGCCGACCGAGCCGACGAGGATCAGGTTCATTGCGGTTCCAGCGACCAGGGAGCGGCCCCAGGCTTCGACGCGTGGGTCCAGTTCGCCTTCGTGTCGAAGCATCACCGGCCGCTGCTGCTGGATCGTCCGCAGCCGATGCGCGCGTCGGTCGGCGTGCCATTCGGCGTTCAGGTCGGGTTCGTCACTCATCAGTAGTCGTCCAAGTTCTCGGAGTAGGGCGTCTGGGTGTCGATGCGTGGGCCGGAGCCGTTGAACGGCCGGCCGTCGGTGCCGGTCGGGCGAAGCTGGCGTACGTTGCCGCGTCGATCACTCGCCCAGCGCTGCTGGTTACGCATCCAGGTCCGCCAGCTCGCGACCCAGTCGAGGCGGAGTTCGCCCTTGGCTGTCCAGTGGTCGACGAACTGAGCGGTCTCGAAGTCGATGTCGACGACAGGGGCCGTCTCAGCGGCCCAGGAGCGCATCGCTGGGGTGACGGCGAACGACGCCGGGATCTTGGTCTTGCGCTTCGCTGGCTTCTCGGTCTCGGGCTCTCGCGAAGCGGGGGAATCTAGATCAAAAAGAGAGTCGGAAGAAGAGGGATCTTCTTCTTCAACATCAACCCTCATATAAGAGTGGGATGGCCCCCGGGGGGCACCCTGAGAATCCTCAGCATGACCCCCGGGGGGCACGCTGAAACCGGCACCCTGAGAATCGGTTTGCTTGAAACCGGCACCCTGAGAATCCTCAGCATGACCCCCGGGGGGCACGCTGAGATCAGACGGCCATGACTCCTCAGCTTGTCCCCCGAGGGGCACGCTGAGCGACTGGCCTGAGATGGCCGCCTGATACACGGCGGTCTGGTGCTTCTGGCCCCGGGCCGTCTGCATAAGGAACCCCGAATCGAGTGCGACCTTCACCTTGTCCGCCACCTTCCGGGGGTTCCTGCCGAGCAGGCCGGCGAGATCCTCACGCGGGACGGACACGCGCCCACTCGCGTCCATGTGGAGCGCGAGCGTCATCAGCAGCACGCGCACCGAGTCGGTGATCTGCGGGGTCTTGAGGACCTCACGCAGCCACCGGGCTCGGTACGTGCCGTCATGCAGCAGGCCGCCGATGATGTCGCCGTTCACGGAACGGGGTCTCCCTTGATGCTCGTGCGGATGGGCTATGTCGGCGGAAGCGGGACCTGTTTTCGCTGATGTCTCACGCGTCCCCCACATCGCACACGTTGTCGAACGGCTTCATCATATGCCATTACCCATGGCCTTGCATAAAGGCCATGGGCTGTGGTTATTATGGGACCATGGGTCATAGCCATGCCTTGATGCCACCCCCCGTGTGCGAATATGAGCCCGTGGACAAGGACCGTCAGCAGCGTCTTCGCCGACTCGCCGCCGCCTACAAGCGCCGGACCGAAGCGGCTGAAGCGGCGCATGACGAGCTGGTTGCAGAGGTCCTCGCCGCACTCGACGACGGGGAACAGCAGGTCGACATCGTCAAAGAGATCGGCTTCACCCGTGAGTGGGTGCGCCGCAAGGTCGTCGACGCCCGCAAGAAGGCGCAGTCCCCCGCCGATTCCTGACCTCATCGCTCCCCCTCGCCGGCCACCAGGTCCGTCGCCCGCGGGGACTGCTGTCCGAGTGCTTCACGGGCGATCCTGTTGAGGTCCCGCTGGATGGTTCGGTAGGCGATCTCTTCCAGGGCGGCGCGCATCCGCTTGTTGTCTGCGAGCAGCTCCTCGACGGTCATGACGCCTCCCGCACTGCAGGCCGGTCGTCGACGGTCAACGTCAACCCGGCCGCCAGCACCACATCGACGTTGACGGGGTCGCCTCCGACCGTGACCGCGACCCGCGCCACATCAGCAGCAGCGGCGGCTGTGAAGCCGGCGGCGACGAGACGGCCCATCAGGTGGGCGACCTGCTTCTCGGTGCGGGGCCATTCGCGCGGGTGTCCGCTGCCGCCGCGGGCGACGGGTTTGAGGTAGCCCTGCCGCACCCAGAAGTCGAGTTGCCTCTTGGTCGGGCCGGTCATGACTGCACCTCGGGGATGTCAGCGAGGGCGGCTGCAACACCCGCTCGTGCAGCGTCGGCCATCGCGATCAGCCGTGACCTCACGCGCACGTCAGCGACCGCTACAGGGTCGTCTGCGGCGCGTGTGAGGCATTCGGCGTGGGCGGCGAGACGGCGGACAAGGTCGGCCACATCCGCGGGAAGCACGACGGTGGTGTCAGGCATTCGCGGCCTCCCCGGACAGGCGAGCGAACGCGGCCTCACGGTCAGCGCGCTCCCATCGACGCAGCAGGGTCGCCCTCTGCTTGGTGGTGAGCTGGACGTACACGTCGTAGACGCCACGCACCCGAGCCGACCCTGCCGTCCACGTCGGGAAGTGGTCCTCGTCCGACGGCACGAGCTCGCCGATCGGCTCGACCGTGTACAGGTCGCCTTTCGGGTACTTGGACGCGTAGAAGCGGGCGTACTCGCGGTCCGTCGTCACGTAGATCCGGTCCTGGCGCTTCGTCACCGGCTCCAGCGCGTGGGACTCGCCGGCCTTGTGCGCGTCGCACACCGGGCAGCCGGTCACGAAGTTCGGCATCCCGGGCAGGATCAGATCTCCAGCCTTCAAGCCGGGTTTGCCTCCGTGGAAGTAGATCGGCTCAGGCATTCTGCGCCTCCTCCATCGCCTGGATTGCGGTGGCTGCGATCCCGCGCAACCGTGCAGGATCCGCGGCCAAGTCCGGGTAGGCGTCAGCGAGAGCGAAAGCGACACGGTCACGGGCCACACCGGAGACCGTGCGCGGCCGAGACACCACCAGCTCCTGCCGGAAGCGGAAACCGACACCGCGGACCGTCACGACGTGGAACGGGTCGGCGACGTCATCGCCGAGAGCGCGACGCACTCCGGTGAGGTGCATGTGCAGCGTCTGCCTGGACGGCGGATAGCCGTCCCACACGTCCTGGCCGATCTGCTCGATCGTGACCACCTGGCCGGCGTTGGCGACGAGGAGGGCCAGGAGCCGGAATTGGAGGCGCGGCAGTTGGAGTAGCTGGGCGCCGTGCCATGCCTGCCATGCGGTGGTGTCGACGCGTACGTGGGCGCTCATTCATGCCTCCCTTGGGGAGTCGGGGGGAAGGTCGAACAGGGCGTCAGGCTGCGGCTCCTGCCGGACGGTGCACGTTTGGGCGTGGACGAGGTCAAGGCCGTCCACGAGCGCGTCAGCGCAGCACTGCGGGATCAAGGCACCTCCTGACGAAGCGGGGGTGCCCCGCAGGCCGTGAAGACCTGCGGGGCCGGGACAGGCAGAGACTCGCGACCGCCTGGATCGGGCATCCGCGCGGGGTTTGAGACCGGCTCGGCTTGTCGACCTGGGGCGGGATGGGTCGGCATGTCGGACCCGACCTGGGAGGCATAGGGCCGTCTTGTCGGACTGGCGAGACTGGACATGGCGTGGCTTGTCGGACTGGCCGGACTAGGGAGGGTGAGTCGGTGTGGCTTGGCCTGAGGAGGCGGGACTGGGCTTGTCGCAAGGGCGTGGCTGGCATGGGTCTGAGTAGTCGGAGTGCGTAGGCCGGAGTTGGACGGGAAAGGTATGTCGCAACTGGCATGAGCGGACGTGACGAAGGCAAGTCGCTGTGCGCTCGGCAAGGCGTGAATAGGCTTGTCGGCGTGGCTAGAGCGGCAGAGGCTTGACTTGTCGGACAGGGCGGAGTTGGCACGCTGTGACTTGTCGGAGTGGCTAGCCGTATCGATCACGGCGTCGCAGGTGCGGGGGCCCATAGCCGTCAGACCCGATCGAACGCGAGCAGCTCGAACCGGCCGTCGCTTCGGCCGCGGTCGGCGCCGATGCCGATCTGCTCCCCCGCCTGCCAGATCCGGCCCCACGCCTCCATCGGCAGGAAGTCGTCCCGCACCCGCAGGGTGAAGCTCAACTCCGGCTCCTGCACGTACTCGACCCGGTTGATCGAGCTGCGCGGCCCCTGCGGCGTCATGACGTGCTTGATGCGCTCCTCAACCGCGGTCGGCTCCGTGACACCCAGCCCGATGTAGATCTCGTCGACGAACACCCGCTCCACGAGCGTGCTCATCAAGCCCTTGCGGAACGTTCCGCCCTTCGCCTTCTCGCCGCCCTTGCTGGTGGCCTTGAGCACGTCGGCCTTACCGGGCCACTCCGTGCCCGGGTAGGCGCTGTTGGCCCACTCCTTGATCGCGGCCTTCATGCAGCGGCCTTCGTAGACGAGCTCGCCCGACGTCGGGTGCCGCTTGAACCCGTTGATCGACGGTGCCGCATCCGACTCCAGGAGCGCGTCCGCCAGCTCGTCCGCGGACGGCTGACGGTCCGGGAACCGCTCCTTCAGCGTCTGCTCGGTCAGCTCGTCAAGGTCGCGGTCCTTGATCTCCATGCGGGACTTGAGCCAGCCCTTGATGACGGACTCGTCCGACGGGATGCCGCCCACCAGCTTGTCGATGCAGCGGAGGGTGACGCGGTAGGTGACGAACTGATCGTCTCCGCCAAAGATGCCCAGAGCGCTCATCGAGCGACCGCCTTCCCCTGAATGACCCGGCCGGCGATCGGCGTCACGTTGCCGCGGTCGCGCAGGGCGGCGTTCGCGGTCCTCAGTTCGGTGTTCTCGCGCTTCGCCACATCCAGCCGCCTCTGCAAGTCCTCCACGAACTTGGCGGTCTCGACCGGCATGTGTGCGGGCGGCAACGACTCCATGTCCACCCGTGTCTGCGCCAGCAGCCGACGTGCCTGCCCGTAGCGGGCGACCGTCACCTGGATCTGCGTGGCCTGCTCGATCGAGCGGAACAGGTCGAACAGCTCCCGGGGCGTCTTGCCGTCGAGCTTCTCTCCGGTGATGGCCTCGATGTCGAGGCGGACGCTGGCGTTGCTCCGGATCAGCGCCACCGTCTGGTCGAACTCTTCGGCGCTGTACTCCTGCGCCTTGCGCTTCTTGCTCATGACAGGTCCTCATCAGCGAGGGGGTTAGGAAGGGGGTTGCCGTATCCGGCCATCCGCAGGAGGGTCACCGCGTCGGCGAGCAGCAGACGGATCGGGATGTCCGCGGTGTAGATGACGCCGAGAAGTCCGGACACCTGGCCGCCGTGAAGACGAAACAGGTCGCAGGCCCACATGACGGCCCACCAGCGGCCTGCGTTCGCGAGGCCGACGCCCTTGCGCTGGACGACGAGGATGCCGAACTCGGCGTTGGCGTTCTTGCGTTCGGTCTCGGTCTCGGCCAGCCATTCGAGGATCAGGGCGTCGGAAGCCTGGCGGGCCTGGTCGCCGCCCTTGACCTCCCAGCAGAGGGCGGGCGTGCCGGTGATGTCGCCTTCGTCGAGGGCGCCTTTGAGGATGCGTCGCTCGGCCAGAGGCCAGCCGGTCGCGTTGAGCACCTTGACGACTGCCGATTCCGCTTGGGTGCCGATGGCTTTCGGCTTGTTCACCATGCGGCACCTCCGGGGGTAGGCCACGAGCCCGCCCTTACGGCTGAATGACAGGCGGGCTCGTGGAGCTTGAGGGGGAAGGTCACGCCGAGACCGCCGGGAACTCATCCCATGTGCGGCCGTCCAGTTCGCGCCCACGGACGTTGAGCGCGCGGATGTCCTCTGCCAGGGCGACCATCGCAGGCGTGGGGTCGTAACCAGACGGAGCCCAGGGATAGCTGTCCTCGTCAGTACGAGCGGCGCGCGCCTCCAACCGGGCTTCCTGTAGCTGGAGGGCGAGTTGGGCCTGCGCCCGCTTCACCAAGAGGTAGGGCAGCACGGCGGCGATGACCGTGGCGGCTCCGTCGCCTTCCAGCACCCACTGGTACTGCGTACGGTGGTGCGAACGATCGTCCTTCGGCTCATACGAGCGGACGGTTCCGCCGTAGATCGACGCCGCCAGATCGTGTGGCTCCCTGCGGGTCCCAGAGATGCCGACTCGGGGGGCGCAGTAGGTGCGTCCTCCGCGTGTGCTGCTCGACGCGGTGATGTACCCGTCGCTGTCGATGACTCCGGCGAGGTAGGCGATGGTGGTTGGTTCAGGCGACATGGGGATACTCCCTCGGGAAGGACTCGGGCCACTCGGCGGGGTCGTGACCCTTGCGGTCAGAGCAGCCCCACTCGCGCGCCAGTACGGCGCCGGCCTGCTTCATGAAGAAGGGCACGCCCGTGTTCTGGCACTGGTCCCGCAGGGAACGCACCCAGTCGGGGTGCATCGGCCGCGCGCCCGGACCGGACTCGCCGCCGGCGATGACCCAGTCGATCCGGTCGTGCCAGTACGGCTCGGTCGGTGCTGCCTCGCCCAGATTGACCGGGCCAAGCAGCGGTTCTGCGCTGATCCAGCGGACGGCCGCCGGGGTGTCGAGCAGGGCGGGGATGCGGATGTCCGCCCACTGCTGGTTCTCCGTGGAGACCCCCAGCCAAACATTCGGCAGGGGCCACCAGTCGTCGTGGTCCGGGATCGTGCCTTCGGCCAGTGTGTCCACCTGGTGCCACACGTCGGCGATCCAGTCCTGATTGTTGAGGAGGGATCGCATGCGCGCGTGACGCTTGGTCAACACCTGGAAGGTGTGCTGTGGCGCCAACGACATCACGGCGAACACCTGGGCGATGTAGTCGCTCGGCACATCCTTGTGGAACAGGTCGGACATGCTGTTCACGAAGACCTTGCGGGGCTTCTTCCAGCGGAGCGGCTGGTCGAGTTTGTCCGGCCGAAGCTGGACATCGAACCCGTTCTCGAAGTAGTGGCCGGGCGTACCACGCCAGCGCTCGGCAAACGTCTCTGCGTAGCAGTGGTCGCATCCGGGCGAGACCTTCTCGCAGCCGGTGATGGGGTTCCAGGTGGCGTCGGTCCACTCGATGGTGCTGCGGTCGCTCATTCGTCTTCTCCGAGGGAGTGGTCGCAGATGTTGCGGCAGACGCGGTTCGCGTAGATCACGTAGGCGATGAAGGCGGCCCACAGGACAGCCAGCACGGCACCGATGTAGGCGGCGATCACTTGGCCACCTCGCCGGGGATGTCGAACTGCTCCCGCAGGAGCTTCGCCGCGTACCGGCAGGACCCGGACTCGCCGAGCTTGTCCAGCTCGACGGCGAGTGTGGCGATGCCAAGCGCGTACCGCTGCACCTCGCGCAGGTGGCCTTCGGCGCGGGACTCGGCGGCGTCGAGCTGGTCAGCCTGCTTGCTGTTCGCGCGACGGAGGGACACGTTCGTCTCCTCGCAGACGGAGAGCTTCACCCGCGCCTCGAACAGCTCCCGCTCAGTCCGAGCGAGCTGGCCGGCGCGTCCGGTGCGGCTGATCTCGATGCCGACGACGGCGCCGATGGCGAGGCAGACGGCGGCGGCGACGAGAAAGACGATCACAGCGAGCCAGGAGCCTCCGCCGAACCCGACGAGCAGGATCAGCCCGACAAGGACGGTGCCCGAGAGGGCGAACTGGTAGGGCTTCACTCGGCGCTCCCCGTGGTGTCGGTCTGGGCATCGAGGCGGGCCAGCAGTTCGCAGGCGGCGCACGTCTCGTGCGGCTCGGGCGCCTTGCGCTGGCAGGGGCTCAGCTCGGCCTGGCGTGCTTCGCGAAGCTGGCAATCGGCCGCATCCAGGTTGTGGGTCAGCGTGGCCTTGAGGACGTTCTGGGCGTAGCGGAGGCGCCTGTTCTCGTCGGCGAGCTTGCGGAGTGAGGCGTTGGCCTCCTCCTGCTGAGAGGCGAGCAGGGCATGGAGCCGCTCGACCTCAGCCGCGAGGGCGGGAACGTCCACGGCGTAGACCGGCACCGCGCGCGGGCAGCGCTCGGCCTGCTGCTCCGGCGACAGGTAGCCCCGGGGAAAGGAGAGTGCCCTGACCGTGTCTGGCATGTGCTGGAACACGTAGCCCTCGCCGTCCACGTACTCCCAATCGTGGTGAGTGCGGGCGTTGAACGGCGGCTCGTCGGAGTGGTCGCAGTGGTAGCCGACCGGACCGCGCTCGGGCATCCCGGCCAACTGCTCGTCTGTGAGGGGGCCGGTCATGACGGGCTCCCCTGCGGCGCAGGGACCCGCGCGGTGTCTTCGCCGGACGGGACGGACAGCTCGCCGGACTCCAGCAGGCGCGACGCCTTGTCCAGGGTTGCGGCGAAGGAGACGCTAACCAGCGCTCCATCGTTTCCGGCGGCGACCTCAGCGACCGCTAGGTCCATCCGCGTCTTGGAGTGGCTGCGGAGTTCCTCAACACAGCGGCGCCGCTCGTCGGCGCGGACGCCGTCCAGTTCGGCGCGCAGTCGCTCGACCTCGGCCCGCAACTCCTCGGCCTCGGTCATCGGCTGGTCGCCGACGCCGTACGGCTCCGGTCCTTCGACCGGCCTCGGCTCGGTCAGCGGCGTGCCGGTAACCATGTGGAGGCGGAAACAGTCCAGGACGTCGTCCACGGTGTTCCAGCACTCGCCTCGCGGCTCGTACTCGTCGCGCTCGCGCTTCAGGAAGCGCTCCACGTCCTCGGGAGTGAGACGCCGCTCGACCTCCGCCACCAGGGCGGGCACGTCGACCACGGCGTGGGTGAGTGCGTTCAGCAGCAGACCCGGCCGCGAGGAACCGGTGACGGAGACCTGAGCGGTCTCACCCATCGGTACGTCCGCCCATCGGTCCGTGATGGCATCGAACTGCTCGCGCGTCATGGGCTCAGCCACGGGACACCTCCCGCGCTTCCATGAGGATCTCGGCCGGAACCCAGTTGAGCGCGTCGAGGCGAGCGTCAGGGTTGGCACGGTCCCAAGCGCGGACCAGCTCAACCGAGACGACCCGGTCGCGGTTCCTCTCCCGGCGGTACACCGACTGCCGGTAGACGCCAAGGAACAGGAACAGCGCTGCCGCCACAGTCGCGGCGATGCCCTCCCAACCGCCCAAGTGGCGGCCGAGCATGTAGGCGAGCAGGCCGCCACCAACCGCGCCCGCGTCGTCCATGACGACGGTCCAGAACGAGCGGGTGTAGGTGACCGTCGTACGGCGCGCACTCTTCGAGGCGGTCACTCGGTCACCGCCTTCAGCAGCGACCCGACGAGAGCGGCCACAACCGCCATCAGGGCAGCAGCGGCCTCAATCCACAGCGCGCCCCGGTAGCTGATCGTCGGAACCATCGGCCACCACTCGTGGTGGATGACGCCGATGAACAGCATCAGCGTCCACCCGCCGACCAGCCAGGCGATGCCGAAGAAGACGAGACTGGCGAGGATCTTCAACGGGCACCGCCCTTAGCGGCCTCGGCCTGCCTGGCAGCGACCATCTCTGCGGCGATCTTGTTGACCGCCTCCGGGTCGATGCCGTACTCCTCCAGCCACGCCCACACGTCCGGGCCGAGCACGTGGGGGTTCTCCCACGACTCCCACAGCGCCTTAGCCACACGGTCAGCGACCCCAACGCCGCGGACCTCGACCTCACGGAACAGGAACGCGATGGCGTAGTAGGAGACGAGCGCGCGGGACGACTCTTGGGCCTCGCTCCGGTCCGGGAGGTCGAGGGCGAGCTGGAAGTGCAGTTGGGCGAACACCGTGAAGTGCTTCGCTATCGCCTCAGCGGTGGCCTCGTCCTCGCTGCGCGGGTACGGGGCGATCTTGTCGATGGCGTTCACGCGGCACCTCCAGCCAGTTCGGCCTGGAGCGCCTGCACCTTGGCCAGCTTCTCCCGCGACTCCTGCTCGTGCTCGCGCGCGTAGTCCTCACCGTGGGCCGACCACAACTCGACGCGCTCCTGCTCGTGCCTCGCGATGTCGTCGAGTACGGCGAGCACCGCCTCCCGAGTCGCCCACGAGTCGTCCAGGATCGGAGTCGTCCCGGCATACAGGCACTCCCGGAGGTAGCCGTACACGCTGGTGATCGACAGGTCAGCGCTTCGGTCGTACCAGGCAGCCTTGTAGAAGATCCCGATTCGCTTACGGCCCAGCTCGTCAACGATGTCGGTGTGCATCGAATGGCCGGTCGCTGCGCGCTTCCAGCCGGCGGGCAGTCGCGCCTCACGGAACAGCGGGTCGCGCTGGTCGATCGGCCCGAGGACGAAGCCGAGCGCCGTCAGGTCGGCGTCGGACGCCCCCTTGGCCGGGATGACCTCGCAGGTGCCCTGCTGCATCGCGGCGGCGCCTTCGGCTTCCTGCTCCTCGATCGCGCCGGGGAGGTGAACGCCGTGGGCGGCGGGGATGGGGATGATCTGGTCGCGGGTGTTACGGGGACGGCTCACGCTGCACTCCTCGCGTGCTTGGGGGACGTGTACGGCTTGTGGAAGGTGGCCAGATAAAGGGCCGCCCGAGTGCCGCCATGCAGGCGGATCGCGACCACAGCCAGAACAGCCAGCCAGGCAGGGATCTCGATCACGACCGCCCCCGCTCCGCCGCGTCCTGCTCGTTGTGCGCAGCATCGATACGGCTGATCAGCTCATCCGGGTTGTGCGACAACTCCCCCGCCGGCGGAGGAACCGGAGCGCCCAGCAGCGCCAGCGTGTCCGCAGCACCCTTCGCGACATCACGGCCCTGCTGGGTGCGCTGCTGCGCCTGCCGGATCTCCAGCTCCCGCTGCTCGATCCACGCCTGACGGTCGCGGATCTCCTGCTGGCGGGCCTCGATCTCCTTCGCCCACGCGTCGATCTCGGCCTGGCACTTGTCGGCGAGGGTGACCTGCTGGGCGGCGAACGTGGTCGCGTTGTCGTACTGGGTCTTCAGGCCCGACAGGATCGTCTGGGCGGCCTCGTCCGTGGCGAACTTCACGGCGGGGGTGGCGGGGGCGACAAGCTGATCGTTGTTCCGGTTTCGCATGGGGGTTTCTCCTGTCCGGAGTAGATGGGGGGTTAGTGGATGCGGCGGACGGACGGCGTGAACCACAGGCCGTGGTCGCTGTCGTGATCTGCGGTCTCGCCGCAGTACTCGCCGAACACGTCGGGGTTCGGCGTCTCACACAGAGGCGAGGGGGAAGGCTCGACGAAGCCCGTGCAGTCGGGGCAAGGGCAGACGGTGGAGACGGTCATGCGGCACCGCTCTCGATGGCGAACGCCGCCCCATGCAGGTCAAGGCGGAGCTGCTCGAACGGGTAGCGCTGGAACTCGCGGACCGTTTCCCTGAATGTCCGCAACAGGTGCGGCAGAGCCCACGCCCGGATCTCCCAAGCGGAGCCCGTGAAGTAGAAGTACTTCCGCTCCGTCTTGTGCGGGACGCAGCCCGCCTGCCGAAGGACTCCGGCCGCCCGGAGGACGCGGGTGAAGTAGGTGACCGGGATGTCCTCGCCGTACTCCTGGTGGATCAGCGCGGTCGCCTCGTCGAACGAGAGCGTCACCAGTCCGAGCGCCCCAGGCGCAACGCGAGGGTTTGCCGCGTAGCCCCGGGTGAAGTACGCCTCGATGACGTCAGCGACTTCGTTCTGGTAGGCGATCAGGATCTGGCGTGCGTCTTCCTTGACGCGGCGCTCGTCGATCGTGGCGAGCAGCATGAAGAACGTGCGGAGATCGACGGTGGTCATCTGGCGGACCTTGCCGTCCTCGGCAACCGTTCCCCTGAGCCCAATGGTTGCCCATGACTTGCGCTGAAGCTTCTCGAACTGCGTGGGGTAGTTCAGGCCGATGTGCTCGATGGCGGGCCGGAGGAAGATGTGCGGCTTGCCGTTCTCCAGCGCGGCCAGGATCTCGCTGCCATGGAACGGGATGTGGACGATGTCGTTCACTGGGACTCCCCCGGGTCCTCTCGGATGACCTCGAAGAGGTCCTCGAATCTGGCGTGGTGCTTGAGTGCGCCCATCAGGGACGCGATGAAGTCGGGGCCGGGCTTCGCTTTGCCGTTAAGGACCTTGTTGACGGTCCCTCTGTCGGCACCCATGGCCTGCGCAAGGCGCTTCTCGGTGACGAGTTCTGCCTGCACGCGGTACTTGGCGAGCTCGTCTCGGCGGATCTTCAAGGTGGCGTTCAATGTGTCCTCACTTCGGCTCTGTGATGCGTGAACCACACAGATATGAGCGCACACGCACAGCCTAGAGGCTGCACGCACAGCCTGCAAGATAACTCTGTAGCTTTTCCGCCACACCAGTCACACCGGTCTGGAGTCGTGCGGCCTGTGCGCATAAGCTGCGCGCATGAGCTGGTGGGAATACGTCCAACGAGTCGCCGGAACGGCGTCGCCGAGCGAAATCGGCAGACGAACAGGAATCGGCCAGTCCAGCGTCGGCCGCTGGCAGCTCTCCTCCCCCAAGGTCGAAAGCGTCGCCGCCTTCGCCAAGGCATACGAGCGACCTGTCCTCGAAGCCTTCATCGCCGCCGGCTTCCTCACCGAAGAAGAAGCGGGAGTCAGCGAGATCCCCACCGATCTCAGCTACGTCCCTGGCGAAGTCCTGGTCGCCGAGCTGGCCCGCAGACTCAAGTACTGACATCGCTCCTCCTCTCTGCTGCTTGTTGGGGGTCCCTGTCCCGACGCACCCCCGAAGCGCCGGGACAGGGAAGATCAGGGCTGCTGGTAGATCACGTGGCCGCCACGCCATCCGGACAGCGAAAGGCCCGGAGACGGCCAGGCCGCGGCGAGCATGAACGCGGCGACGACAGCGGCGACGGTCCTCACCAGATCGCCTCATTCGCGCACTCGGCGGCCAGGAACGCCCGCTCCGCCGCCTCATCCAGATCCGACGGCGAGCCGTACGAGGGGTCCGGCCAACCGGCAGGGATCTCCTCGCACCGAACCCACGACCCGTCACGCGTCGGCAGGCACGGCCCCAGCCACGCCACCACCACCGGCACCCCAGCCGGATCGGCGATCGAATTCCGACCGATCACCCAGCCGTTCCGCTCCGCGTCGATCTCCCACGGCCGCTCCGTGATGACCCCATGGCAGCCGGTCGTCCCCGTCCCACAAACAAGCAGGAGGCTCTCCACCGCGTTCACGCCAGGGTCTGAAGATCCCCCCATGCCCCGGTTACGGCGGTGGTGAATCGACCACGGGCGGCCGGCGACGACGACTCCGCAGACGACGCATGAGTCCTCGTCGCGCTCGCGGACGAGCTTCCGCACGTCAGCGGACGGGCCGGTGTACTTCGCGCGCACCTTGGCAGCAGTCCTGCGAACGGCGGGCTTGTCCTCCGGCGTCGGCCGTGCGAAGCCCTTGCCGCGAGGCATGAACGTCTTCCGCGTCAGCTCGGTGCGGCGCATCACTCGCCCTCACCCGTCTCAAGCGCAGGCCGCAGCAGGTCACCGATCAGCGGCTGAAGCTCCCCCGCCTGCCAGGCAGCCCACACAGCCTCGCGCGCCCCCACGCTGGCCCGATACGAGAACTCTCCCGTCGGCTCCCCCCGGGTGACATCGGCGACCTGGATGGGCGTACCGGCAGCGTCCTTCAGATGGCCGTTGGCGTCAGTTGCCTTGAACAGCACCCTCAGGTGCTTGTCGTTGATCCGGCGCTCCATCAGGTGCGGCATGTGATCGCGCACGAACTGGAGCAGCTCCGGGTCCGTGACAGCCTCGCTGGTCAGCCGCTCTTCGAACATCTCCGGGTCGTCGTTGGCGACGATCGCCGCAAGGGTCGACATCCGGAACTTCATCTTCGACGGCCCCGCCTTGATGGAGATCGTCCCCAACTCGGTCCCGTCCGGTAGAGACGGAGACAGCGACTTGGCGTCCGTCTCGATCCGAAGCTCGGCGAACACGGGTTCGGCGTCCTTGCGGATCTGCTCGTAGCCCTCGGTGACGATGCCAGCGAGGACCTTCGCCGCGGCGACCTTCAGCGCGTGCACCTTCGGAGTGGTCATCGGCCACCGCCGCGGTACGTGTCGTAGATCGCCTTGGCGTTGTTGTTCAGCGACTGCATGACCCTGATCTGGTCCTTGACCAGCCAGCCGTAGCCCACCGCGTCTTCCATCGCATCCTTGGCATTACGCAGCGCCGTGTACTCGCCATAGATCTGCGAGTTGATCCACGCGTCGCGCTCCTCGACCGTCACCTGGCCGGCGCCGCGCCCCACATCCGGGCACTCCTCCGACATGAGCAGTGGCAGCCTCTTCCGCTGGTACGCCTCGTCGCAGTCCGCCTTCTGCTTGCGGGCTCGACGGATGTCCATCTGCGCGCGGACCAGCTCGTTGTTGAGGCGCTTCAGGAAGCGGTCCGTGTCGGCGGGCGTGAGGACGGCATCCTCGTTGACGAACTCGAAGCCGTTGTCGCCCTTCTCGAAGACGTCGCTCATGCCACCGCTCCCGTCTTGGCCTCATTGGGCGGGGTGTTTTGATGGATGAAGGCATCAAGGCGCTTGATGACCTGGTCGGCTTCGCCCCCGGTGGGCTCCCACTCCGAGGTGATGGGGTGACCGACAATCTCGGCGGCGAACTTCAGCCGCTCGTCTTCCTCGAGTTCGGCCTGCTCCCACAAGGCGTCCATGCGGGCACGCTGATGCTCTGTGGCAGGCTCAAGAGCCTTACGAGCTGCCCCCTGCCTGGCGAGGAACTGCGAGAGCAGTTCCTCCTGGCGGCCCTCGTTCTCGATCGTCACGCCGTCGTAGCCGAACTGCTTGGCTTCCTCCCAGAGCTCCCGCATCCGCTCGGAGTTCGTCGCGGGAAGCAGCGCCTCATCGCGGATCTGCTCTGGCGTCCGCTCCGGCTTGGCCTCCACCAGGTCGCGAACGTGAGCCTTTCGGGGGTCGCACTTCAGCGCCTCGAAGATGAACCACTCGAGGGTCCAGTTCTCCGGGAGCGACTTCGGTTCGTCACGGCCTGGCCGGATTCCCGCGTGGACGGACCGGGCGCCGACGACGAGTGCAGGTTCATCCCGCGACAGGCGGATCCACGCGGTGGCGTCGAAAGCGAGGTTCTTCTGTCCCTCGACGCGGTATTCCTTCTTGCCCTCGATTGGCTGGCCGTTCTCGCCGATCGCCGAGATCTGCTTGCCGCGGGCCGTGAGCAAGACGATGCCGGGGAACGTCATCAGGAGCTTCATGAGCTTCCGGTGCCGGCCGTTGGCGTCGTTCCAGTAGTTCTGGGAGATGACGATCTCGGCATGGGGGTCGGCGGCGAGTCTCTTGCGGTTGGCCTGCGAGCCCTTCGCGCGGTTGTGAGCCCAGTCCTTCAGCAGGTCCCACTCGGCGGTGCTCGAGTCGAGTGTGAGCACGATGGGCTTCTCACCTCTCGCCGCGGTCTTGCCGGCGATGGTGTGGATTTCCTCGACCGCCGAGTAGAGGGCGGCAAAGGAGCCGTCGTGCTCGACAATCTGGTAGTCCGCTCCTGGGATCGCTCCGTACTCGTCGGCTGAGCCCTCACCGAGGTCGATCCAGTACATGTCGCCGACGTGATCGCTGATCGACAGTTCGGCGCACGCCCAGCTCTTTCCGGCCTTCTCGCCGCCCTCGATCAGGATCAGGGGCCAGGGCACGGCCCCCGTGGGCTTGCGCGTCTTCAGCGTCATCAGGCTCGACCGCCCTTCAGCTGGCGCTCGCGAGCGCACGTCCGGCAGCGCCGACAGTTGGGCTGCTTCGGGCTCCGGTAAGTGTTCTCAGGCGTGTACTCGTGGCCGCTCGGGCAGTGTGTGACTGCCTCACCTTGACGACGCAGGTTCTCTGCCTGGGTGACGGGCTCGAGATGCCACGGATTGACGCATGTCTTGTTGCGGCACAGGTGATCGACCTGAAGTCCGTCGAGCGACATGCCCGGCGCCCAGATCGTCAGCGACGCCCGGTGCGAGAGCATCCGACGGCCGTGCAGGGTCGTCATGCCATATCCCGCGCTCTGGATGGTTCCGGTCCAATCCCAGCAACCCGAATCGCTGATTCGGATCTTGTTCATGAAGCGGTCGACGCCGGGGGTCGATTGGACCCTGGATCGTCGCGGGTCGGGCACCTGCTCCTTGGTGGCGGGCGTGAAGGTAAAGCCGCTCAACGGTTCTTCTCCTGGTGGTAGGGCGTTTCGTCGTGGGCGTCCAAGACGGCATCGGCCTGCTCGCGCATCTGCTCGACGGCGGTCCGCGACACCTCCCAGCGGTCACGCACCAGCCGACCGGCGAGTTCGCCGCCGATGACGAGCTCGCGCACCTGGCGGTCGTGGAGGCGGAGCCGTGCCGCCGCGTCCGTGATGCTCATCCACTCGCTCACGACGCCTCCCGCAGATAGCGACGCATCCACACCGGGGTCTCGCCGGGATGGCGGCGCGTCCACGTGGACCCGCGCACCGGCTCGTTGATCTCCGCGCGATGCGTGGACCGGCGGCCCTTTGGGACGCCTTTGAGGGCGTCACGCCGGGTCTTGCGCCAGACCTTCACTTCCGGCCTCACGACGCCTCCTTGACGAGGAGCGCGGTGAGCAGCTCAAGCAGCGGCCGGTAGTGGAGCGTGTTCGAGACGGTCGCCCTCGCGAGCATTTGCGGGCCGGGCCGGTTCTCCCAAAGGCCCCCGCCCCACAGCTGCACCCAGCGGCCGAACTCGTGCCGGTAGGCGTAGTGGCGGCGCTGCTCGGCGTCCTGCCCGACCGCCTGGAACGTCAGGATGACGTTCTCGCCTGCGCGGCCCTCGACCTGCCACATGCCTCGGCTCGTGTCGAGCGTGAGCGCTCTCGAATCGAGGACGGTACTCATCGGACCTCTCCCCTCACGTGGGCGTAGGCGGCGGACATGATGCGGCCGGTCAGGAGCCGGGCGCGGTAGTCGACCTCGGCGTCGGAAAGGTCGGGCCGGTCGTACGCGACATGCGCGCGAACCCAGCCCTCCAGCAGGTGGCGGGAGTCGTTGGCGTTCTGCTGGCGGACGTCGGCCTCGGCGAAGTCGCCGGCCGTCTCCAGCACCTCAGCCACCACACCCAAGTGGGCGGAGCGCATCGCCGGGACGTTCAGAGCGAGCGGCCAGTCATAGGTAGGGGCGGTCATGAGGCATCACCCATCAGCTGCGGGTAGACCTCGCGCTGCCACCGCTCCCGGCTCATCAGCTCGATCCGGTAGCCCTTGGTCAGGTACTCCAGAGCCTCAGCACTGGACTCCCAGAACTCGCGGGCGGCCTTGACCGGGTCGTCGGCGGAGGCGGCGGACGGGCGCATGCACCCGCTCGGGGCACCCTGCGGGTTGTAGACGACCCACTCGCCCTGGTCGTACGGGCGCTGCTCGCCCTCGATGTTGATCAGCTTGCGGGCGGTCATCCGGCAACCGCCTCAGCCTGCTCGGCATCAGCCCGCTTGGCGGCGTCGTACTGGGTGATGCCCCACACGATCCCGTGGAGCGCCCACAAGAACCACCAGTCGTAGTCACGGAAGCTCCACTCGGAGGTGTCCTCGAAGCTGAAGCTCTCCCCCCGCTTCACCGATATGCGGTGCGTGATGTCAGTCGCCCGAACGTGGCGATGCCCCCACAGGTCGGCGTCGATCTCGTCGGTGAACGTCTCCTCGGCACCGCACAGGCAGGACGCCTTGAAGGTGCAGTACTCGAACTCCTCCAGCGCCCGGCGCGCACCGCCCTCCCAGGTGATGTCGCCGTACTCGAACAGCTCCTTGATCGCCCGGCTGATCCCTCGCGGTGCGGACCTGTCGAGGATCGCCTCGGCGACGTGCTCCTTGACGGTCTGCTCGAAGAGGCCTTGGTCGTACTTCTTGACGCTGTCGCGGTCGGAGGTCAGCTTCTCCGCCCAGTAGCCCGGGTTGATGTGGACCGAGCCGTCCCGCCAAATGCCGCTGCGGAAGAACTCGAACATGTCATCCATGCGGTCGAAGACGAAGGACTCGCCGTCGCCCCGGAAGATCAGGGCGTGCGGGACTGTGATGAGGTCGAACCAGTACATGCCGTGCTTCGGGTCCCGGAACCGCAGATGCCGGTACAGGCCCTCGTCGTGCCGGACGGTCATGGTGTGCTTGGCGGTCTCGCGCTGGAAGCGCTCCGCGATGTCCTGGCGGCTCATCAGGCACCCCCGGCGAGCACGTCGATGTCGGCCGCGCACGAGTCGCAGATGTGGAAGAAGCCGTCAGCACTGATCGAGGTCGTCGCCATGCGGGTGCAGTGGCCGACCTTGCAGAACCTCGGCGGGTCCAGCTCGGCGGCGGCATTGCGAACCAGGGCCACGACCTCCGTACGGGGGCGGGGGCCGGTCCAGCGATACAGCCACCGCTCGTACCCCGCGACATGCCGCAGAGACGAGGCCAGAGCCGCCGTAGCCTCCCGCCGCTCCTGGAACGTGGGGACGACACCGCACATGGCCTGGTACATGTCGGGCGGGGACACGCGGGGCTGGGTCAGCTCGTCGAGCGCGTCCGCCAGACGGCTCAACGCGCCAGCGGTCTCAGGCGGTGAATGAGTTACCGTGGACAAAGTCACGGCTCACCAGTCCTCTCTGATCTTGGGATGTTGGTGGGTTGTGAGGGGTCCGGCCGGCGCAACGGCTGGACCCCACATGCGTTCAGGCGGCAGAAACGTCGCCGTCGTCGGCGCGGTCGAGCTCAGCGAGCTCCTCGCGGCGGGCCAGCAGGCCGGACACCGCGTACTCAGCGGGATCACTGAAAGCACTCACGCCGACCTCCTTCGGGTCACGGGCTTGGGAACCAGAGGCGCGACGTTGGAGCCCGGCAACGGGCGGACGACACGGTCCGCGAGACGGGTACGCGGCTTCGGAGCGGCGGGGGCGGGCGCGCTCGGCTGCTCCGCCTTAGGCGCCTGCGGCTTGGTCCTCGTCAGCTCGAAGATCTCGGCGACGTCGTCCTCGGTGAACATGTAGGCGCCGGCGGGACTGTGGCTTGGCCACTCTCCGGTCTTGGCCTTACGGGCGACCGTCTTGGGGGCACACCCGAGGAGGGCGGCCAGGGCATCCTTGTTGAGCATCGGGGCGTGAGACGCCGTCACGATGCGGCCTTCTGCTTCGATCTGCGCTTAGCCGGGGTGGCGGACATCGCCTTGATGGCTTCGAGATCCTCCCGCGCCCAGCGGTAGAGCTTGCCGATCCGGCGGTGCGGGATCTTGCCAGCGCGGGCGTTAGTGGTCAGCCAGTAGGCAGTCAGAGAGACGATCGGCGCAGCCTCATCTGCGGTGAACAGGAGTTGCTTAACCTCCTGGGCGGTCTCGCCGGTTTGAGGGAATGACATGCAATGGACCGTACTACTTCAAACTAGTTCTAGCAACCTCGAACGTGCTGGAGCTTCCTTTGACTTGATCCAGCAACGAAACGCTAGGGAAAACTCGTCAAAACAACGCTGAGCGTCTAGAGTCGGAAGGCGCTAGAGGGAAGAGCGACCCGCCACCGATCAGGAGAGCTGGCCCCAGATGGACGAGATCCACGACTCGCCCGAAGCCTGGGCGCGCGTAGCCCGCGAGGTGAAGCGCCGCCGCATCCAACTCGAAATGACGCAACCTCAAGTGCACGCCGCCGGCGGTCCGTCAGTGAGCATGCTCAGCAAGATCGAGGGTGCGAAGCAGCAGGGCTACGAGGACATGGCTCTCGCCCGCCTAGAGAAGGCCCTTCAGTGGGAATCGGGCAGCATCGAAGCAATACGCAACGGACAGCCACCCACGCCGCTCACCGCCCAACACGACGAACCGGCTCGCGCAGAGAAAAGCAGCACCCCTCTCGCCGTTGACCCCACCACAGCAGCAATCAACGCCGGCATGGAGGCGATCCAGCGGATCCTCGCCGCCCGCGACACGGAGATCGCCCAGAAGATCGCCGAGCAGTCAGAGACGATCGCGCAGCAGTCCCGGGAGATCGCACAACTACGCAAGGACCTCCGTCGCTTGTCAGTTCAGGGCGACCAGGACACTGCGGACCAGGAGGGCCGAGAGAGCGCCTGACAGGCTTAAACCACTCTCGGGAAATCGGACTCAACCCCCACAAACCGCACACTGAGAGTTGCGGCAAGGTAACGGTCGGCAATTTAGGCGGTTGCGTTATAGACCTTCCGGCGCACATGAGCCAGACTCAGAAACCCCTCTCCCAGGGCGCAGAACATCCGCAGAATCCGCAAGGAGGCGTGATGCCACGGCCCCTGTCTAACCAGTCCGACGCTCTTGACGCCCTCATCGAACGCGCACTCAGCTACACCCGCAGGCTCGGCGACGGCGCGCTTGCCCAGATTGTCGCCGCCATACACAACGGACCCCCGGAGTCGCTCCTCATCGCCCTCCGCTCCCCAGCAGGAACGCCCCGCATCGTCGCCCTCCAAGTCGGCGGCCTAGACGTGACCGTAGAGGTCAACCCCAACGGGCGGATCGACTACGACGCCGAACAGCGCGCCTGGGACTGCATCCAAAACGTCGTCCTCGGCCAGGCGGCATGACCGCGGAGATCATGCGCTACAGGCGCGAAGAGATCGACCCGCAAATCAACGCAGTCGCCTACGAGGCCAAGCCCGCCGAGCCGACCATCGTCGTCAACATGGACGCCGACCGGAAAGCCATCGGCCGGCTCAAGGCGTATCGCGAGCACCTACTCGTGTGGATCCCCGGCCTGCAAGTGCTCGTCGACTCCATCCAGCGAGCATGGAGCGGCAACCCCATCACCGGCCTCGCCGCTGCCGCCGTCCTTGCCGCGGGGACAGCCAGCGGCGCGGAGATGGTCATCATGCCCGATAAGCCGCTGCCGTCGACCGTCAGGATTCACATGGGCAAACGGCCGGCGCTGGAGCGCGTTGCATCGCCGTCGTCTCCCCGCCCTATCCCTGTTGCCCATGTCGCAGGGCGGGTGCAGTGGACATTCCGGCGACCCTCTGCGGTCGTCCATGCGGCTTCCTCGTCACCGAGCGCAAGCCCGACGCCGACATCAACACCGTCGCCGGAGCCGTCGCCGGAGCCGTCCACCATGCAGTTGAGCATCATCCCGCCCTCGCCTCCCCGCATGCATCGGCGGCCCCGAGCGAGGATCTCACTGACTCCAGTGGTGGAACGCTCCGAAACCCGGACACCGTCGCCTACGGGCGCGACAGTAGTGCCGACGCCCGCGCACGCGGGCGATACGACGACCCCCTAAGGATCTTGATGCTCTACCCCCCGCAGGAGGCGTAGTGGGCTACGCCGAAAAACGAGGCGCCCTCTGGCGTGCACGCTGGCACAACCCCGCCGGGAAACTGGAGTCGATGACCGGCTTCTCGACGAAACGGGCCGCCGAGCAGTACGCCAACGATCAGGAAGCCGCCATCCGCGCCGGCCGGTACATCGACCCGAAGGCCGGGCAGATCACGGTCACCGAGTGGGTCAACATCTGGTACCCAACACTGGATCTTGAACTCACAACCCTGGAGAACTACCGCTTTCTCCTGCAGGCATGCGTTCTGCCCTTCTTCGGCGATCGGAGCCTGGCCTCGATCACCGCAGAGGAGATCGCCGCCTGGGAGATGGACCTCGTTCGGGTGCACAGCTACTCCAAACGCACGGCCAGAGACGCGAGGTCTACGTTCGGGACGACACTGGCGGCGGCAGTCCCGGTCCGGATCCCGTTCAACCCGGCAGCGCGCAAAAGGGCAACCGGAAAGAAGGCTGAACGGCGGATCGCCAAGGTCATGGAGAAGCGGAAGGCGTGGGCCACGCCGCTGGAAGCGCTCCTCGTGGCCGAACGAGTAGCCGTCCTCAGCGGCCATCAGTCCGACTTCGTGAAGGTGATGTTCATCGCGTACACGGGCGCCCGATGGTCGGAAGCGGTCGGCCTCGACCCTTCGACGCTGCACGGCGAGGTGATCGACCTGGACTGGAAGCTGTACGAGCTGAACGGCTACTTCTACCGCGGTCACCCCAAGGACGGCAGCATCAGGCAACTCGACGTCCCGCCGTTCCTGGAGACGCTCCTCGCCCGGCACCTGGCCGAACAGAAGGTGACGCGCTGCACCTGCCCAGCCGAAGCCGAAGAGCCGTACTGTGCGGGCGGGGAGTATGTGTTCCTAGGCCTCAAGGGCGGGCATGCGCGGCGGTCGGACTTCGCACGCCGAAGCTTCCGCCCCGCCGCGGACGGCTGGTATGCGCCCCGCGGCGGCAAGGCCGCACAGCCGGCGGCCCCGGTGCTGGCAGACGTGAGCATCGGATGGCCCGGCCGGGTTATCGCCCCTCCGTGGCCGGCGAACACTGCGGCATATCCCAGGGGGCGCGGGGTTTCCCCTCTGCCTCCTGAAGCGCCGATCGTCAACTGGTTGCCGATCATGCGGGATCTCACTCCGCACGGCCTCAGGCACTCCCATGAGACGTGGATGGCCGAAGATCGCATCCCTAATGTCCTGCGGGACGAGCGGATGGGCCATATCGGCGACGGCGGGATGCGGGACCACTACACGCACGTCTCAGACACGATGAGGGACGAGCTGAAGGATTGCCTTCAGCGGCGCCTAGAGCGGTCCCTGGTGGAACGTGTGGAGTTGGAGAGGCACTGGAGCCGCGAGTACGGGATCCCGCCCCGATCTCCGGTACGGCTGCTGGATGAAATGTTGGAGCCCCTGCGCGGCAATGTCACTCAGATCGAGCGGGCGAGGTCCGTGCGGGCCCTCCAACGTGCGACCCCTCGGAGATCCACTCCCATTCTGCTCCCAAAACCGGACATCGCCGCAAAAGCGAGAGGCCGCTCCCGAGCTGGGAACGGCCTCTGACCTGGAGTGGAGCTATGGGGATTTGAACCCCAGACCCCTTCGATGCGAACGAAGTGCGCTACCGGACTGCGCTATAGCCCCAATGCCTCGACTAGGTTAGCAAACATTCGAGGCTCCTCGCGCCATCTGATCAATCACCGACCGCCCGCCTGTCGGTGAACTGGTCGGAGTACTGGTCGAAGACCTGAACCCGCTTGCGCGCCTCGAGCATGATGATCTCCGCCTCACGCGCCTTGGCCTCGATGGCGCGACGGCGCGCACGCTGCCTCTCGATCCGCTCCGCCCGCGCCTTGGCGGCCAGCTCACGCCGCTCCACGTCCACGCGTACGGCGACGCGGAGCACGGCGAGGTACCCGACGAGGAGGACCGCCGACGGCGTGACGGCCCACCAGGGCACGACCCTGACGGCGGCGGTGACGGTGGAGGCGATGATGAGCAGGATGCTCCAGAGCAGCCTCCTGCGGCGACGGGCGACGATGATCGCCCGGCGCCTCCGCTCGGCGCGACGCATGCGCGCCGCCCGGTCCTCGGGGCCCCGAGGAGCTCCCGCGGCGGTCGGCGAGGCGGACTCGGCACCCTCCGCCTTACCTGTGGCGCCTCTCTCGGCGGGCGCGCCCTCGCCCGACGCGGATTCGGTGGCCCTGGCGGCGCCGCCGGACCTCTCGGCCTCGCGCTCCGCGACCGGAGCCGTGAGCGAAGCCGTGAGCGGAACCGTGAGGGGAGCGTCGGAAGCCTCCGAGGACTCCGCACGCGGACTCTCGACGACCGTGTCCGCGTCTGCCGCGGGCTCCGCGGAATCCGCAGGCTCCCCTGGCTCCGCGAGCTCTGCGGGCTCGTCCTCGTAAAGGTCGTCGATGGCGTGCTTGTCCCTGCGCAGCCACATGGGCAGCAGGACGCCGAGCCACATGACGACGATGGCGAGGTAGAGGAGGACGCTACCCATGCGACCACCTCCGGAGATGCCGAGCACACCTGCGGACTCTGGGCGTCTGAGATGTGCTCACGTCACGCACCGTAAGACTGCGTGTCACTGATTGACGAGCATTCGATGCGGTGTGTCGCGAGATCGTCAAAGCTGTTCATGTAATTCGATCCCGGTGCGTAGTCACCGGGAAGCGCTCACTGTCCCGGGGTCGTCTCCGTGCGCCTGGACGCCGCCGCCTCGCGGGCGCGGCGCCACTGGACGAGGAGGCCGCGCGGGACGTCCTCGACCGTCAGCGCGTAGCAGATGTGGTCGCGCCAGGCGCCGTCGATGTGGAGCTGGCGCCGGCGGACGCCCTCCTCCCGGAAGCCGAGCTTTTCGACCACCCTGCGGCTCGCGTGGTTCTCCGGGCGGATGTTCGCCTCCAGGCGGTGCAGTCCCGTGGTGAAGAAGCAGTGGTCGACGGCCATGGCCAGCGCGGTCGGGATGATGCCGCGCCCGGCGAGCGCGCCGTCCACCCAGTAACCGACCTGGGCGGACCGGGCGGAACCCCAGACGACGGCGCCCACAGTGAGCTGCCCGGCGAACGCTCCCTGGTAGGTGACCACCCAGGGCAGGGCGAGCCCCTGTCGCGCCTCGCGCCGCAACGTGCCCACCATCGAGACGTACGGCCCGAGGCCGGTCCTGAACAGCGGTGTCTCGGGATTGCTCGGCTCCCAGGGCCGAAGCCAGTCGGCGTTGCGCAGCCGGGTCTCCCGCCAGGCACGGACGTCACGCAGCCGCAGGGGCCGGAGTCCGACGGGCCCCTCGGTCAGGGCCGCCGGCCAGCCGCGAAGTCGATCCACGCGTCAATCATCTCCCGGAAGTCCTCCGCCGCGCCACGCCGGTCCCCGAACCCCGTCATCTGCGGTGGTCACCGCCCCGGATCTGGTCGACGGCGTGCCCCAGGATCGGGGCGAGCACCGCCATCCCGTCACGTACGCCGCCCGAGGAGCCGGGCAGGTTGACGATCAGGGTGGATCCCGCCTGACCGGCCAGCCCGCGGGACAGGATCGAGGCGGGCACCTTCTCCCTGTTCACCTGGCGTACGGCCTCCGCGATGCCGGGGATCTCACGGTCGAGGACGCGGCGCGTCATCTCGGGCGTGAGATCCATGGGGGTGAGGCCCGTGCCGCCCGTCGTCACGATGACGTCGTAGCCGTCGCCGACCCCCTGCCGGAGGGCCGCCTCGACCGGCTCGCCGTCGGGGACGACCTTGGGGCCGTCCACGGTGTCGCAGCCGGTCTCCAGGAGCAGCCGCGCCAGCAACGGCCCCGAGGTGTCCTCGTAGATCCCGGCGGACGCGCGGTTCGACACCGTGATCACGAGCGCTCTCACGGACGGGTCCAGACACCGGTCTTGCCGCCGGTCTTCTCCTCGACGCGCACGCCCGTGATGACGGCCGCGGGATCGACGGCCTTGACCATGTCGATCAGGGCCAGGGCCGCGACCGTGACCGCGGTCAGCGCCTCCATCTCGACACCGGTGCGGTCGGCGGTCTTGACCCGGGCGGTGATCTCCACGCCCGTGTCGACGACGTCGAGCACGACCTCGACGCCCTGTACTGCGATCGGATGGCAGAGCGGGATGAGGTCGGGAGTGCGCTTGGCGCCCATGATCCCGGCGATCCTGGCCACGCCGAGGGCGTCGCCCTTGGGCACGTCACCGGCGCGGAGCGCAGCCACGGCGGGGGCGGCGAGCAGGACGCGTCCGGTGGCGGTCGCCGTACGGACGCTGACGTCCTTCGCTGAGACGTCCACCATGCGGGCGGCGCCGGTTTCGTCGATGTGCGTCAGTTCGTCGCTCACAGCGGGATCACCTCCACTTCGGCTCCCTCGGGGAGCTCGGTCACCTCTTCGGGCACGACGACGAGGGAGTTGGCTGACGCGAGCGCGGCGAGCTGGTGCGACCCCTGCCCGACGACCGGGGCCACCGTGTCCCCCGACAGCACGGCGCGCAGGTAGGACCGTTTCCCCGCGGGGGAGCGCAGGTAGGCCGTGGTGGTCGCTCTCACCGTCCGGGGCGGCCCTTCGGGGAGGCCGCGCATCTTGCGCAGCGCCGGTTCGACGAAGAGCACGAACGACACGAAGGACGAGACCGGATTGCCGGGCAGTGTGAAGATCGGCACGTCGTCGTCGCCGACCACTCCGAAGCCCTGGGGCATCCCCGGCTGCATGGCGACCTTCTCGAAGACGACCTTGCCGAGCGGGGCCAGGGCCTCCTTGACCGGTTCGTACGCGCCCATGGAGACGCCGCCACTGGTGATCACGGCGTCGGCCCGGACGAGCTGGGCCTCCAGCGTGCTCAGGAACCGTTGCGGGTCGTCCGTCACGGCTCCGGCGCGGAACACCTCTCCCCCGGCCTCCTGTACGGCGGCCGCGAGCATGAAGCTGTTGGACTCCCAGATCTGGCCGTGGCCCAGCGATGTGCCCGGCTCGGCCAGCTCGGCTCCGGTGGAGATCACGACGACCCGGGGCCGGGGCCGTACCAGCACGCGGCGGCGCCCGACCCCGGCCAGGATGCCGAGCTGGGCCGGCCCGATCACGCTGCCTTCGCGCAGCACGATCTCACCCGCGTGCACGTCCTCACCGGAGCGCCGGATGGCGTTGCCCGCGGGGGCCGGCCGGTGAACGGTGACCCGGACCGTGCCGCCGTCGGTCCACTCGACCGGGACGACGGCGTCGGCACCCGCGGGCACGGGCGCGCCGGTCATGATGCGCGTGACCATGCCCGGCCCCATCGCGCGCAGCTCGCTGTCCCCCGCCGCCACGTCCTCGATCACCGGGAGCACGACCGGCGCGCCGGCCACGTCCGCCGCGCGTACGGCATAGCCGTCCATGGCCGAGTTGTCGAAGGGGGGAAGCGCCACTGGCGATGCGACGTCCTCGGCGAGCACCGTGCCGTGCGCCCGCTCGAGGTCGACCTCAAGAGGGGCCAGCGGCTGCACGGTCGCGAGGATGTCGGTCAGGTGCCGATCAACCGATTTCATACTTCTAGGATCCCGCCTGATCGAGGAACTCCCTCAGCCAAGGGATGAACTCGGGCGCCAGGTCTTCGCGGCCGGCCGCGAACTGGACGACCGTGCGCAGGTAGTCGAGCTTGTTTCCGGTGTCGTAACGGCGGCCGCGGAACAGCACGCCGTGGACCGGGCCGCCCTCGCTCGTGCCGCGGGAGGCCAGCGTGCGCAGGGCGTCGGTGAGCTGGATCTCGCCGCCACGGCCGGGCGGAGTGTTCTCCAGGACCTCGAAGACGGCCGGGTCGATCACGTAACGGCCGATGACGGCCCAGTTGGACGGCGCCTCGTCGGCCGGCGGCTTCTCCACCAGGTCGGTCACGCGGACCACGTCGTCCTGGTCGGTCGCCTCGATGGCGGCCGCGCCGTACAGGGAGACCTGCTCGCGCGGCACCTCCATCAGGGCGATGACGCTGCCGCCATAGGTGGCGCGTACCTCGATCATGCGCTTGAGCAACGGGTCACGGGGGTCGATCAGGTCGTCGCCGAGCAGACAGGCGAACGGCTCGTCGCCGACGTGCTGCTTGGCGCACAGGACGGCGTGACCGAGGCCCTTGGGCTCACCCTGGCGTACGTAGTGCATGGTGGCGAGGTCGACGGGCTCCTGGACCTGCGAGAGGCGCTCCTCGTCGCCCTTGGCGCGCAGCGCGTCCTCGAGCTCATAGGCGACGTCGAAATGGTCCTCGATCGAACGTTTGTTACGGCCGGTCACCATCAGAACATCGAGCAGACCGGCGGAAACCGCCTCCTCGACGACATACTGAATGGCCGGCTTGTCGACGATGGGCAGCATCTCCTTGGGAGTCGCCTTGGTCGCGGGCAGGAATCGGGTACCGAGACCCGCCGCCGGTACAACGGCTTTCGTTACGTTCTCAAAGTCAGCCATGGTGGAACACTAATGGAGCAGGCTATGGACAAGATGAACCTGCGGCGTCGGATTCTTAACACACGGTCAGGACTCGATGAGAAGGTCCTGCGCGAGTCATCCGCCGCCATCCGGGAGCACCTCCTCGAGCAGCCCTGGGTACAGATGGCCGGGCTGGTCGCGTGTTACTGGTCGATCGGCTCGGAGCCGTCGACCCACGGCCTGGTCTTCGCGCTCTGGAAGCACGGGACGACGGTCATGCTCCCGGTGCTCCAGCCGGACCATGATCTCGACTGGGCGGTGTACGACGGTCCGGACTCCCTCACCCCCGGCCCTTACGGGATCATGGAGCCGGTGGACACGCGACGCGGCGTGGACGCGATCAGGACCGCCGCGCTGGTCATCGTCCCCGCGCTCGCGGTGGACGCCTCGACGGGGGTCCGGCTCGGGCGTGGCGGCGGGTCCTATGACCGCGCACTCGCCAGAGTGGGTCCCAACGTCCCCACGGTGGCACTGTTGCACGAAGGGGAGCTGATCGAGGACATTCCGACCGAGTCTCACGATCAGCGTGTCGCATTTGGGGCTTTACCGACCGGTATTATTCGATTGCGACAAATGTGATGAGACTGCCGTAGAGCTCGAAAGGGGGGCAGGTGGGGCTGAATGTATGGCTGCTCCTGTCCGCCATCATCGTCATCACGGCAATCGTCTCGGTCCGCATCGCCCACCGCACCGGCCTGCCCAGCCTCCTGATCTACCTCGGCCTCGGCCTACTGGTCGGAGAGTCGGGATTCGCGCACATCCACTTCGAGAACGCGGCGCTCGCCCAGCAGCTCGGTCTCGTCGCGCTCGCCGTGATCCTCGCCGAAGGCGGTCTGACGACCAACTGGCAGTCCGTACGGCGTGCCGTGCCCGCGGCTCTGGTCATGGCCACGGTCGGTGTCGCGGTCAGCATCATCGCGTTCGCGGTCGCCGTACAGGGCCTGCTCGACCTCGACTGGCGGATGTCGCTGCTGCTCGGAGCCGTGCTCGCCTCGACCGACGCGGCGGCCGTGTTCTCCGTGCTGCGACGGCTTCCGCTGCCTCCACGGCTCGCAGGCGTCCTGGAGGCGGAGTCGGGCTTCAACGACGCGCCGACCGTGATCGTCGTGACGATGCTGAGCCTGCCCACCGCGCCCATGCCGTCGACGTGGGACATCCTGGTCAACTCCACGTACGAGCTGGCCGTGGGCGCCGTGGTCGGGTTGGCGATCGGGCCCCTGGCGGCGTACCTGCTGCGCAGGGTCGCATTGCCCGCCTCAGGTCTCTATCCGATCGCCGTGATGGCCGTCGCGTTCCTCGCGTACACCGGGGCAGTGCAACTCCACGCGAGCGGCTTCCTCGCCGTCTACCTCGCGACGCTGATCATCGGAAACAGCCGGTTGCCGCACCGTTCGGCCACCCGGGGGTTCGCGGAGGGCGCCGCCTGGCTGGCGCAGATCGGCCTCTTCGTCATGCTCGGCATGCTCGCCAGCCCGTCGGAGCTCCCGAACGCGATCGTCCCTGGTCTGCTGGCCGGCGTGGTCCTCGTGCTGCTCGCCCGCCCACTCTCCGTCGCCGTCTGCGCGCTTCTCCTACGGCTCACGCGTATCGACCGGATCTCCTGGCGAGAACAGGTGTTCCTCTCCTGGGCCGGCCTGCGCGGCGCGGTTCCCATCGTCCTGGCCACGATCCCGTGGGCGGACGGCATGATGGGAGCCAAGGGCGTGTTCAACGAGGTCTTCATCATCGTGATCGTCTTCACGCTGGTGCAGGGCCCGACCCTGCCGTTCCTCGCTCGGCTGCTCGGGATCAGCGCCGAGGGAGAGGCCCGGGACCTCGACGTCGAGGCCGCGCCACTGGAGGAGCTGAAGGCGGACCTGCTGCAGGTGCGGATCCCTCCCGGGTCCCTCATGAACGGTGTGGAGATCTTCGAGCTGCGGCTCCCCGCGAACGCCGCGGTGACGATGATCGTGCGCGACGGGCGTTCCTTCGTCCCCTCGGAGACCACCAAGTTGCAGGCCGAGGACCAGTTGCTCGTGGTCACCACGGCCGCGCAGCGGCAGGTCGTCGAACAGCGCCTGCGCGCCGTGAGCCGCAAGGGCAAGCTGGCCGGCTGGTACGGCGAACGCGGCCTCACCTGAAGAAGCAGCCACGAGCGACGTGCGTGCGAGGCGCAGTGCGAGGCGACGCGCAGTCCGGCACGGCGTTCAGTGCGGAGGGTCGTTCACTGCGGGGGTTCACTGCGGGGGGCGTTCACGGCGGGGGTTCACGGCGGGGCGTGTTCACCGCGAGGCCGATATTCACGCGGGTCGACGCCGGCCACGGGGCGGGGCGAGCGTTCCGTGGCCCGTCTGCGGCGTCCCACTATGTGAACGGTACGCGTTCCGGAATGTGGCAGCGGCGCCTCTTGCAGAGCGACACCCCGATCACGCGCGAGGGACGGCGGGGCACGTGCGCTTGGGGCGCTCGGGCCTGTGGCACAGGCGTTCCGGCACGTCGGAAGGGTGCGCCGGCCGAGGGTACGCAATAAACAGGGCCTGAGTAGCGTTTATGCTTGTCGGCTGCGTACCATTAGCAGTCGCACCGGTCGAGTGCCAGTTTCAGGAGGAGCGCGTGCCCACCTACCAGTACGCCTGTACCGCTTGCGGTGAGCAGCTGGAGGCCGTCCAGAAGTTCTCTGACGCCCCGCTCACCGACTGTCCGCAATGCACCGGCAAGCTGCGCAAGGTGTTCTCCGCGGTCGGCATCGTGTTCAAGGGATCCGGTTTCTACCGCACCGACAACCGGTCCTCGAACTCGTCGAAGTCGACGAGCTCGACCTCGACGTCCGGCGACTCGGCGAAGACCGACTCCACTCCGGCTCCGGCGAAGACCGAGTCCACCAGCAGCAGCACCCCGGCGGCGAGTTCGACGACCGCGTCGTCCACCTCCGCGGCGTAGCCCCCGGCCCGGCTCGGCCGGGCCGCACCGGGCGCGGACGGAGGGGCCTGCCCAGGACCGGGCCGCCCAAGACCAGGCCGCCCAGGTCGACCGGCCCGCGCGAACCGCACCGCCCGAACCGGCCTCGGGCCGCGAGCGGACCGAGTCGATCGGGAACGGGTCGATCGGGAACGGGTCGATCGGGAACGCGCCCGAGCCAGGCCGCCTCAGATCGGACACGGAGCAGTCGCGCGGTCGGCGGCGAAAAGTTATCCACAGGGCCGAGATCCATCCCCTCGGGCTTTCGCTAGGGTCTGCCCATGGTCACTCGCGCAGACATCGGTGTCATCGGCGGTTCAGGGTTCTACTCGCTGCTCGACGACGCCGAAGAGGTCCAGGTCTCCACGCCGTACGGCCCGCCCAGCGACACGATCACGCTGGGCCGCATCGGCGGCCGCTCTGTGGCGTTCCTCCCCCGGCACGGGCGTGGTCACGAGCATCCGCCCCATCGCATTCCCTATCGCGCCAACATGTGGGCGCTGCGTTCACTCGGCGTCCGCCAGGTGCTCGCCCCATGCGCCGTCGGCTCTCTCCGCGTCGAGTACGGCCCGGGCACCCTGGTGATCCCCGACCAGCTCGTGGACCGGACGACGAGCCGGGAGCAGACCTACTACGACTCCGGCTGCGCCGTTCACGTCTCCTTCTCCGATCCCTACTGCCCCTCCGGGCGCGGTGTCGCGCTGAGCGCCGCCCGCGAGGAAGGGTGGCTCCCCGTCGACGGCGGCGCGCTCGTGGTGATCGAGGGTCCCCGCTTCTCCACCAGGGCCGAGTCGCAGTGGTACGCGGGAGCCGGCTGGTCGATCATCGGCATGACGGCGCTGCCCGAGGCCGTGCTCGCCCGCGAGCTGGCCCTCTGCTACACGCAGATCTCCCTGGTGACCGACCACGACGCCGGGGTGGTGGCGGGCGAGGGCGTCACCCACGAAGAGGTCCTGGCCGTCTTCGCCGCCAACGTCGAGCGGATGCGCTCCCTCATCGGGCGGGTCGTGGCCGCCCTTCCGTCCGAGCGCTCCTGCTCCTGCGGCAGCGTCCTCGACGGCATCCCGCTCCCGTTCGAGCTTCCTTGAGCGCATGCGCGCGCTGAGCCGTCCGCTCGCCCGTCACCGCCGCCTCATCGCCGCGCTCCTCGCCGCCACCGCGGTGGCGTGTGCGCTGCTGTCCGTGCGGCAGCCGTCCGGCGTCGCCGTTCTCGCCGCGGCTCGCGACCTGTCCGGCGGTCGCGTGTCCGCGCAGGACGTCACCGTCGTACGGCTGCCGCCGGACGCGGTTCCCGACGGCGCGTTCGATGAGAGAGCCTCGGTCGTCGGCAGGGTCCTGTCCGGTCCGGTGCGCCGGGGCGAACTGCTCACGGACGCCCGACTGCTCGGGCGGGGATTCCTGTCGACCCTGGGCTCCGGCCTGGTGGCGACCCCCGTGCGGCTCGCCGACGCGGACGCGGCCACTCTGCTCTCGCCGGGTGACGTGGTCGACGTCCTCGCCGCCTTCGGACAGGAAGCCGCTCCTCAGGCGGTCACCGTCGCCCGGCAGGTCACCGTCGTGACCAGACCGGCGGCAGGGGCCGTCGAGGGCGCGCTCCTTGTCCTCGCCACCACGAGTGAACAGGCGACCGCGCTGGCCCGCGCCCAGTCCGCCAGCCGTCTCTCCGTGACCATCCACCCGCACTAGCGCCCCTCATGGCGCCGGATCACGATTCGGCGCAGATCAGTTCGGCGCAGATCAGTTCGACAAAGATCACCGAGGGGCGGCCCATCAGGAGATGGGCCAAGGAGGGAACGCCTGCCGCACCTTTCGACAGTGCCCGCCTACGAAGTGGCTGCGGTGGGCGCGGGCTGTCGTGATCTTCTCGACACCGGACGCCAGGTCGTCAGCAGGGCCATGGCCAGCAACAACTCCGCGATGTCTCCGCCGTAATACATGATCTCGGCGGCCCCCCGCAGCCCCGTCACGGGCACCCGTGCGTCGACGAAGAGCCCGGCGTACATGAACTGGGCCAGCGTGGCATGTGACGTGATCGCCACCCCCAGCACGACAAGCCGTGTCTTGACGGACGGGCGTCGAGGCGCGGGATCCGGTCCCGCGATGACCCAAGCGAACAGATAGCCGGCCAGCAGAAAGTGGAGGTGCACGAGATGATGCGAGACCTGGCCTCCGGCGACCAGCCGATACACCGGGGTGAAATACACCGCGGCCATGCCACCTATGTTGAGCACCAGCACGAGCCACGGATTGACGACCACGTGCAGAACGCGACTGCGGAGAACCTTCGCGACATGGCGCCTGTGCCGCGGCGGAAGCGACCGCAGCAGCAAGGTCAGCGGTGCCCCCAGCACGAGAGCGGTCGGGACCAGCATGCCGATGAGCAGATGTTGCAGCATGTGCCCACGGAGATCAGTGTCGGCGAAGGTGCCGATGGGCGGGAGCACCGCCACCATGAGCAGTGCGCAACCGGTGGCGAAGCTCGCCGTACGCCACCGGCTCCATCCCCTCGGCTCATGCCGTACGCGTCCGGCGAGCACGAGATATCCGCCGAGCAGGAGAGCGACCGCCACCGCCTGCGGAGCCGACGCGATCACACCACCATGGCCCTCGTGAGCGACGAAGGTCATGCGGCCGAGCCGTCCGGCTCAGTGTGAAGGCGTACCGACCCGCGTTGCAGCAGCCACCCTCCGGCCACGAGCAACGCTCCCAGCACGAGGAACCCCACGTCCCACCAGGTCTGGTACGGCCCGCCGCGCACGTGGTGAATGCCGAGGATGTGATGGTCGATGACGCCTTCGACGAGGTTGAACAGCCCCCAGCCGACCAGGATCCAGCCCCACAGTCCACGCGAAGTCCAGACGCCGCTCCGGCGGTGGGACATCCGCGAGTACAGCATAGCCAGGCCCACCAGCACCGCCGTCCAGGTGAACACGTGGAAGAACCCGTCCCACAGGGTGTTCATCCGCAGCCCGGGAACGGTGTCCGCGGGGTAGTAGCGTACGCCGATGTTGTCGCTGTCGGTGCTGCTCAACATGTGGTGCCACTGCAACACCTGGTGAAGCATGATGCCGTCCACGAACCCACCGAGTCCCACACCGAGGATCACTCCCGGCAGGGCGATGTCCCCTGTCACGTCGGCCGGTCGGGCCGCTCTGATCCCCATCATGAGCCTCTCCTGCGGTCACACCGGCGTCTGTCCCAAGGAGTGCGCCGGCTCTCGGCCTGTTCGTCGTCCACTGCGCGGGGCATGTCGACCGGCGCGTCCAGCCGAAGGACCAAGGCGGCGGCCGGACGTCCACGGGATCGGGAAGGCACCCGGACAGGATCCGATGCTAAGCCGGGAAACCGCAGATCAGAGCGCAGGAAACGCCGTCATCCCCCGTGATCGACCGTCGGCGAATCGGTCGCGCACGATCCCGGTGGCGACCGCCGTACACGATCGGAGCCGGCCGTCCGCGGCACCGGCAGGACATGCCTCCGGCACGGAAGCCGGTGACGTGCCGGGACCCACCCCATTTCTGGGCCAGACGGCTCCATGTCAGCTGTAAAGGATCAGACGGCGCGGACTCTGGCCTGCGGGTGCGGGATCAGATGGACGGGCTCCTCAGAGGAGCGAACCCACCTTGGGGTCGTACTCCCAGTGCCACGGCTCGAACGGGCTGCTGTAGGCCCAGTCGGGGTGGATGAAGCCGTAGCGCTTCGAGTTGGCCTCAAGCCAGTTGAACTGCGCGGACCGGAAGATCTGCACACCCCCGCAGAGATCGACGGCCATGCCGAGACCGTGGTTGCTCTTGCCCGGGGTCGCCGCCAGCCCGGGACGCTGGTAGTAGACGGCCTGCTGTTCCGAGAGGCTGCGGTAACTGTCGGAGATGCAGATGGGCGTGCCGAATCGCTGCTTGTAGGCGACATTGAGATCGGCGAACGCGATCGCCGCGTCGGCACGCAGTTCCTCGCCCTTCTGGGGAAGCGGGCAGAGATAGCCCCTCGGCAACAGGCCGTTGGGGAACTGCGCCGCGAGGTCGACCCGCGTGGGGTCGCAGGCTCCCGTGCCACGGTTGTTGGCGTTGACCTTGACGCCCAGCTTGACCAGCGCCCGGGTGAGTGACTTGACGAGAGCGGCCGAGCGCGTGCGCAACGTGTCGATCTCGGCGTCCAGTTGGGCCTCCTGCAGGAGGTTCTCTGCACGTAGCTCCTGCGCCTCGGTGGCCAGCCGTTCTCGCTCCTGGAGGAGCTTCCCCGCGTCGGACACGACGTTGTTCTGTCCGGCGACCATGTGGTTCACGTCACTGAGCGCGCGGAGGGGGTGCGTGCCGTCACCGGTCGGGAAGAACGCGCCCATGCCGTTGGCCGTGGGGTCCTGGTAGACGTACTCGACGATTTCGGACAGGGGCCTGCGCACCTTGGCCAGCTGCTGATTGGCGGCCTGGAGCTGGGTCAGCTTGGTGGCGACCTGCTTCTGGAGGGCGTCGAACTGCTTCTGCCGTGCCTTCAGCGTTCGGTTGGCGTCCTCGATGCCCTTGAACGCTTTCTGGGCCTCACGCCGCAACTCGGTGAGGTTCGTCGGGGCCTTCAGCGGGACGGCGCTCAAGGCGTTGCGCGGCGCAGTGTCCCCGTGAGCGGCGCCGGCGGTGGCTCCACCGACGAGCGAAGTCATCACCATGACAACCGCGATCAGACCCGCCGATCGAGGACATGGCACGATCGACTCCTCCATTGCGAATTCATGACCTGGGCCAGGGACGCACGTTACTACAGCCGGATGAATGCCCGGGTCCGGGGCGTCAAGCGGTCAGGCCGGCCGGCGCGCACGCTCCTGACACGCCTCCCACAACCAGGTGTCCTGCCATTCCCGCGCGCACGAGAACGCCGGGGTCCCGGGCTCCGCCCGCCGCGCGGGCCGCTTGGGCCGAGATCTCGGTGACACTTTCCTTACCGGCCGCTCCGGCGACAGGAGGTGATGGGGCCGACGAATCAAGGGCCGCGGCACCATCCCCTGGTACAGCGGTACGAGCGCCTGGTAGAGCAGATCCGGACGGGCCCGGACGTGATCGTTCACCTTCGGCGGCGCCTGCCGTGGTGCGGCCACCCCGAACGAGCCACGGATCGAGTCCCCGTATCCCGTGAGTTCGCCGATGAGCAGGCCAAGGGCGAGCAACGCCGGCGCGAGCAACGCCGCGACGAACATGTGTGCACCCCGAGGGAGTCTGCGTCGCCGTATGGTCACAATGCGTGACGGTAATCAGATAGGCTGCTGACGGGTCATCCGCTTGCCAGGGCTTTACCGCCCGTCAGGGCAGTGATGACCATGAAGTCGGCCGACTTATCCGCCCCAACGGCGCACGCGGTGCCAACCTTTCGCTAGGCTTACAGGGCATGTCTCGCCTCCGTAGCTCAGGGGATAGAGCACCGCTCTCCTAAAGCGGGTGCCGCAGGTTCGAATCCTGCCGGGGGCACGCACCAAATCTTCGGCGCAGGCACTTGCATTCAGCAGGTGCCTGTTTTCGTGCCCGGGAAGTTGCTCCGCCATGGCCGCGGCTTCCCCGATCGTGTCGCCATCGAGGTGATCCGGATCAGCGCCGTGCCGACACCCGCGTCGTAGCGGATCTCCAGCTGGAAGGCGGAGAGCAGCTCTCGTTGGAGTGCTTCGGGCAAATCCGCGAGCCGCGCCTGGAGCATCGGAATCTTGTGGAGCACGTCCACCTGCTGGTCGCGGCCGGGCCGGTTCACTTCGAGGTCGGCCAACTCCTGCGCCTTGGTCGAGCGCTTCAGAGATCTTGCCGTTGGCCCGCGCCTGCTGCCCTTCGATGCACTTGGCGTAAACCCGCAGCAGCACGTCAACGCTGTGGCTGGCACGCTCAGCCACCTCGGTAGCCGGGACTCCGGCGTTCAGCCACAGCGAGACGGCGGCATGCCGCAGGTCGTACGGCCGCGCCGCCAGCGGTGAGACCGCCTGCTCCACCGTGAAGGCCACCCGGCGGGCCTGCTGCCAGACGCCCGCCGGCCGACGCGGCCAAGGCGCACGCCGCCGCGGCGACCGGCGACACCGGTGGCAAGATCGTCTTCACTTTCGCCTGACGAATGGCCGACCGAGAGGCCGGGCCTTTCGATGTCCTGGTGCCCCGGACTTGTGCCTGCATAAGCCTGCGCCGTCGCAAACCGGCTCTTCGACTTTGAGGGGGGTGCTCGCCCTCATGCTGCTGGTTTGATCACGTTGTGTGTGCACGCCAACCGTACGCGGCGGCGCTGGTTATCGAGGTTGCGGAAGCCGAACGCCACACGGGCGGCGTCCTTGATCAGCCGGTTCGTTCCTTCGGTACGGGCGTTGGTGACGCCCGTGGTGATGAACGCGAGCGTCTCATTCCACCACTCGCAGATAGTCTCAGCGAGCCTGGCCAACTCGGGAATGTCGGCGTTCGCGCACCAGGAGTAGAACCGGAACAGCCGGTGGGAGATCACCGAGCGCGGAGCCTGCTGACGCGCGCAGGCCAGTAGCGAGCGGAGCTCTTCCTTGGCGATCCAGGCAGTGAGGATCTGCCCGGTCGGCTCATGGTCGATCAGGTCGTTCCACATCCGCACGAAACTACGATCCGACAGGCGTTCGATATGCACTAGCCGTCCCGATCCGATCCCTGGTTCGGCGACGCGTTCCACCTTGACGACCGTGATTTCCGGCATGCCGAACAGGATCGAAGTACTGTCGTCCACAGCCCGTGGCCCCCATCCACTGAAACTGTCGTGATCAACAGCCAGTGTTGTGGGGTCACGGGCTTCTGCTTGTCAGGCCACGCCCACGCATTTCCCCGTCAAGATCGAAGAGCCGGCAAACCAAGGTACAGCTCCCCGGTCCTGAGCTGGTCAGCCCTTCAGATGGCTGACCACGTACGGCAGAACGGGACTGTTCCATTCCGACGTTAGAACCTGGCCGATGACTACCGGTGCGCCGCCTGGCGCCTTGCTGCCCAGAACATCTACCGTGCGGCCGTCGCGGGTGGTGCCTGTCACCTGGCTCCATGGCACCGGCTTGCTGAATAGGCCGCCTTTCTTCACGCCCTCAAGGCTCAGCACGACCCTGGCGCCGGCGGGTCCAATCGGCACCGTCTGACCGGCCCGCACGGCGGCCACGACCTCGTCCACCAATCGGGGGACCGCGATGGCTTCGATGCGCTCGACAAGCTGGAGCCACCACGTGCGGTACTGGTCGATGTTCTCGTCTCGATGGTTGGTGGTCAAAAAGAATATGCGGGTGCGCTTGTCCTGTTTTAGTTGGATCTTGAAGTCGGTTCCCTGGTAAGCACCGTTGAGGTGATTCCGTACGACCTGGTAGGCCACCGCTTTGACGGCCGTGAGGTCGTAGGTGTCCTTGCCATCGATGGTCATCGTGTTCCCGGAAGCTACCAGTGTGTGTCCCCCGTAGCCCTGCACCTGCAAGTAATCGCTCACGCCCGCTACCTCTTGCGTTGGTTGTCCATCGTCCCAGCCGTACGGTTCAGAATGGCCTTGTCAGCCACGGCTGATCAAGAGTCAGTGGGAGTGGTTGAGTTCGGCTTGCAGGACGCTTGCGTTCGACCATCCGACAGCGCAAAACCGGCGTCGCCACCAATCGTTGTACAGCTGCGACGAGGGCCGCCTGATTTGCGCGGAGATATGCGATATCCCGGGACTACATCTGTAGTTCGTTACCCAATTGCCTGCGTGACTGCGGGGTGATGGGTGATGGTCTGCGAGTGACCTTATGCCTCACCCACGATCTCGTCGTGTCCTGGGGTGCCGAACTCGCAGCGTTGACCGCGCGGATTGCCGATCCGCTGTTCAGGCGGCCCGAACCGAACGCGACGTTCACAACGAATGATCGTCAGTGTGTGACCTTCGCCGTGTCAGCGTCGGTGACCGCTGAGGATCTGCAGACCTGGCTGGCGGGGTTCGATGAGTCGTCGTTCGGGCCACCAAGCTCAGCAATCCCGACCACGTCATCCCGCGCGTTAACCCCGACGTCGACACCGACCCGCTGCGCGTCGTCCTGCCCCCGTCTTCTGGAACGTCATCCACCTCGCCCGGTGAGCGGGGACGGCCGGACACCAGGATTCAGCCGTCGTTGAGAGGGCCCTTGGTTCAACCCCCGCGTGTGCGGGGCGGACTAGAAGGCCCAGACGTAGTCGGCGGCGGCCAGGCGTTGGTTCTTCACCTTGCGGTGGTGGACGACCAGGCTCTTGCCGGAGGCGCGGATGATCGGTGCCGATCCGGCGTAGGCCTTGAGCGCGCGGGCGTCGGCGAAGCGGGTGCGGTCGTCGCCGATCTCGGCGAGCACACGGGCGCCAGTGAGGTCGGCCAGGCCCGGGAAGCTGGTGATGATGGCGGCGTCCGGGTGCTGGGTGAAGACCTCGCTGGCGGCCTCGGCGAGCTCGTCAGCGGCGCGGCTAGCCGCGTCCAGTTGCAGCAGGAGGGCCTGAGCCTGGCAGCCGAGGGCTTCCTCGGCGAGCGGAAGCTGGCGAAGCTGCTGTTCGCGAAAGTGTGCCTGGAGCTTGTCGGCCCACGCCTCGATGTTGCGCTGTCGGCCGGAGGCGCGCAGGAGCGCCTGCAGGTGGCGGCTGGTGAGCTTGGTGGCTGCGGCCGGTGTGGGAGCAACCTGCAAGACGGCGCGGGCTTCCCGGGAGGTCAGGCCGATGTTCTTGACCTGGAAGGCCTTCAGCGCGGCCGGGAAGTACTCGCGCAGCAGGGAGCGCAGCTGGTTGGCCAGCTGCTGGCGGCTCCAGACAGCGTCCTGCTGAGCCCGCGCCAGCACGGCGATCGCCTGCACCAGCTCGGAGTCGTCAGGCAGCGGCCGGTGGTGGTCGGCGTCGACACGCAGGATGTTGGCCAGGGTGAAGGCGTCGGCGTGGTCGGACTTCGACCGGGCGACGGTGTGGCGTTCGCGGTAGCGGGCGACGGCCAGCGGGTTGATCGCGTAGACCTTGCGGCCGGTGGCGCGCAGGCACGACACGAGCAGGCCGCGGCTGGTCTCGATCGCGACGGGGATCGGGGTTTCGGGGCGGTCGCCGTGCTCGGCAAGCAGCTCGATCAGTGCTCGCCAGCCGTCGACGTCGTCGCTAGCGGCGCTTGGCGACCAGCTTGCCGGTCTCGTCGACCAGGGCGACGTCATGATGCTTTTCCGCCCAGTCGATCCCGCATGTGACCGTCGTCAACATCTCTCCTTCATAGTGTTTGCCCTGGTGAGCCATGCAGGAGAACACCGCGCCCCAATGAGAGAGCTCGACGGCTCGACATCCGATCAGCAGTTCGTGGCCCCAGCTGGCCACAGGCCCGCGCACTGCGTGAGGGCTCGGCGGCCCCGGTATGAGTGGGCGGTGGCTCCTGTGACTGGCTCACGGCAGATCTTGGTGGAACCGGGTCCAGGCGGGTGATGGTGGGGCGGAGCCGAGCCGCACGGCCTTAGCAGAGGACTCCAGGTCCGGTATCTCCACAGGCGTTCACTCGGCTCCGGCCCACCACCACCCGCCCGATGCCCCACCCTGCTGCGTACGGCCTGCGTTCGGGAGTCAGCGCCCCTGTTCGAATCGAGACATCAGCAGAGTGAGTGGGCCTGCCCTCAGGCGTCTGCTGAGGGGGCTTGGGAAGTCATTAGGTTCGAATCCTGCCGGGGGCACTTCTTTGATCTTGCCATTCACCGTCCGGCCTGCGCTTGTCGACAAGATCAGACCGCGAGGCAGAGGCAGCGGAAAGCAGCGCCAGGCAGCCGTAGGCCAATGATCGCGAACCGTACGCGAACCATTCATGACGACGTCGCCGCACTTCGCAGGCAGGTGCTCGCCGCGTCATCACCGGGCGCTCCCATCAGATGTACGGCCAAGACGATCACTTCTAGAGTGGCGCCGTGCAACGTCTTGTGCTTTTCGACCTTGATGGGACGCTCATCGACTTGGATGCCGCGTTCGCGTTGTGGGCCGAAGAGTTCGCCGAGGAACACCGGCTTGGCCGCAAAGGCGTTGATCACCTGATCAAGCTGAACCGCGACGGCCTCCCCCACCGTGAGCTGTTCTTCGCCAAAGTGCGCGAGAGGTTCAAGCTGTCCACCCCCGCGGCGAGCCTGTGGGCCGCCTATCGCCGGCGGATGCCGCGTCTCGTCAAGTGTCGCGCCGAGGTGACGACCGGCCTGTCTGAGCTTCGCGCTGCCGGATGGCGAGTGGGGATCATCACGAACGGCACGCCGGACAACCAGATCGCCAAACTCCAACGGACCGGACTCGCGGACGCGGTCGACGGCTATGCGGTGTCAGGCGTCGAGGGCATCCGCAAACCCGACGTCGGGCTGTTCGACATCGCCGCGCAGCGGTGCGGGATGAGGCTGGCCGAAGGAGGATGGATGGTGGGTGACACCCTCGCCGCCGACGTCGAAGGAGGCCGTAGGGCGGGTTTGCGTACTGTGTGGATCGGTCACACGGTTCGGCCCGGCGAGGAGCACCCGGCCGACCACGCGGTATCCGACGTCATGCAGGCCATCGCGCTGCTCCACGAATATGGCAGTAGATCGTAGGCGCGGGTGTCGACCGCCTCATCGGTGGCGGCTCACCCGCAGGCGCCGGGAGACCACGGTCAGGGCTACGGCGCCGACAACGCAGGCGATGGCCGCCAGCAGCGGCGGCATCCCTGAACCGCCGAAGCCCGTACGGAAATCCGGCTGGCTACCCGCGCTGATGTCGGCCGGGGTGAATGGCCGAGGGCGGTACTCCACGAAGAGCACCAGATTGACCACAGCCAGGACGCCGAGGAGCGTGGCGCCCGCCATCCCCACCGGCCACCACTGCCAGGAGGTGCCGGCCGCGACCAGGACGAGCAACGGCAGACCGCCCGCCAGGAAGACATCCAAGGGGAACAGGAATCGCGCGTCGGCACCGATGAAGCGCCAGGCGAAGGAAACGATCGGCAGGTAATCGATGCCGCCGCTCTCGGTCATCACCATCAACACGAACGGCACCCCCGAGGCGAGCACCGCAAGGATCATCCACGGCCACGCCCGGCGACCGACCCGCTTCCGCCCTACCTCCTCGATCACCAGCGAATCGTACGGGACCCCGGCTTGGTAAAAAGGACTTCCGGGGCATCGTGACAGGCGAAAAGCCCCGGCGGTAGCCAGGTCTCCTGCTCTTCGCGGGCGCTACCCCAGCTGGTCGCGGCGGCGTGTCAGATAGGCGATCTCGGCGGTGTTGCCGGCCAGCTCGATGGCCTTGTCGTACGCCGCACGCGACTTCTGACTGCGGCCCAGCCGGCGCAACAGGTCGGCGCGGGTCGCATGGTAGGCGTGATAGCCGGTCAACGTGTCCTCAAGACGGTCGATGGCCGCCAGTGCCACCTCCGGGCCGTCAAGCTCAGCCAACGCGACGGCCCGGTTGAGCGCGGTGATCGGCGAGGCGTCGAGGCGGACGAGTTGGTCGTAGAGGGCGACGACCTGCGACCAGTCGGTGCTCCGGACGTCGCGGGCGGAGGTGTGCACGGCGCTGATCGCTGCGAGGATCTGGTAGCGACCCGGAGCCACCCCGGCGGCGGCAGCAGCTAGGCGCTCGCGCACCAGCCGGTGACCCTCGGCGATCAGCGCCGCGTCCCAGGTCCCACGGTCCTGCTCGTCGAGGGCGACCAGCTCTCCGCTCGCCGAAACCCGGGCGGTGCGGCGAGCCTCGGTGAGGAGCATCAGCGCCAGCAGCCCGGCCACCTCACCGTTCTCCGGCATGCGGGCACGGATCAGGCGAGTGAGCCGGATCGCCTCGGCGGTCAGGTCGTGACGTACGGGATCGGTGCCGGGGCCGGTCGCCAGGTAGCCCTCGTTGAAGACGAGGAAGAGGACAGCGAGTACGCCGGACACGCGTGCCGGGAGATCCTCCGCGGACGGCACCCGATAAGGGATACGAGCCGCCTTGATCTTGGCCTTCGCGCGGGTGATCCGCCGCTCCATGGCGGTCTCCCGCACCAGGAAGGCCCGGGCGATCTCGGGCACGGTCAGACCGGCGACCATGCGCAGCGTCAGCGCCACGCGGGTCTCTATCGCGAGCGCCGGATGACAGCAGGTGAAGATCAGCCGGAGCCGCTCGTCTTCGATGGCGCCGACAGGCTCGGGCGGGTCGGCGTCGTACAACAGGTGAGCCCCCATCTGCTTGTCACCGCGCTTGTTCTCGCGCCGGATCCGGTCGATGGCCTTGCGGTTGGCGGTGGTGGTCAGCCAGGCGCCGGGGTTGGGGGGTACGCCGTCGGCCGGCCACCGCTCGACGGCGGCCGCGAACGCCTCGGCCGCTGCCTCCTCGGCGATGTCGAGGTCACCGAAACGCCTGGTCAGGGAGGCGACCACCCGGGCCCACTCCTCGTGGTGTGCCTGGGTGATCGCCCCTCGGACGTCGACCACGCTCACAGGAACGGCCGCACCTCAACCTTCCGATTGCAGTGCTTCGACCCCTCGGCGGCGAGCTTGAGCGCCACGTCGAGGTCGGCGGCCTCGATGATCCAGAAGCCGGCGAGATACTCCTTCGACTCCAGGAAGGGCCCGTCGGTGAACATCGCCTCCTCGCCTCGGTTGTCGATGACGGTGGCCGAGCTGGGCGCGGCGAGGCCACCCGCGAAGACCCAGTGACCCTCCGCCTCGAGCCGGTCGTTGAACGCGTCGATGGCCGCCATCTCGTCCGGCGTGGCAAGGCTGGCGGTGTCGACGATCACGGAAACCAGGTACTGCATCTCGGAACATCTCCTGTGGTTCGGGGCGCCCCTCGTGGGCGGGCCTCACACCCCTGCTACGAACACCTCTGCCCCGATCCGACACCCCTCCGGATTTCTTTCGAGGACCTTCTCGGATTCTCGCCAGGTTCCCTTCCACGCGGGTAGGTCGCTCAGGAGTGTGTCAACCTTCAGTTCATCGTTCGAGCGCACCGTCTTCGAGCTTTGACAGCAGGGTCAGTTCGTTGAGGTCGCGGTCAGCCGACCGGAACGGAACGGACGCGCCGACCGGTCGATGATCGACGATTTCTGCCGGCCGATGAACTACAGTCGTCCGCCGTGGCCGAATCCTCCCCCTATCTGACCGCGACGGCGGACGCCTACGACGCCGTCGCCGACCTCTACGCCGACCTCGCCCGAGACTCGCTCGACCGCCTGCCGCTGGATCGCGCGATACTCGCCGTGTTCGCCGAACTCGTACGGGCCGCCGGTCCCCGGCCCGTCGCCGAGGCCGGCTGCGGTCCCGGGCACATGACGGCACACCTGCGTAACCTCGGACTGGACGCCTTCGGCGTCGACCTGTCTCCCGCACTGATCGACATCGCCCGCAAAGACCATCCTGACCTGCGTTTCGAGGTCGGTTCGATGGGCGCCTTCGACGTGGCCGACGGCGAGTTGGGCGGTCTGCTCTCCTGGTACTCCGTCATCCACATCCCACCACCGGAGCTGCCGCCGTACCTTGCCGAGTTCCGCCGGGTGCTGGCCCCGGGTGGTTACCTCCTGCTCGGTTTCTTCGAATCCGAGGGCGGTCCGGTGCTGCAGTTCGACCATAAGGTCACGCCTGCCTACCGGTGGCCGATCGACGACTTGGCCGACCTGGCCCGCGAGGAAGAGTTCGTCGAGGTGGCGCGGATGTTGCGCGAACCTTTGGAGGATGAACGATTCCGCCGCGGCCACTTGCTGATGCGCTGCGGCCGTACTACAGCGGCAAACGCAAGCAGCATGGAATGAACGTGCACCTGCTGGCCGATCGTGCGCCATGAGCCGTGCAGACGAGCGCGGAGGCGAGGATGACGCGCATCAACGCGTTCCGACCTCCCTCTGAAGACGAAGGAGGTCACGTACCAGGTGCCGGCTGTCGGCCGTAACTCAGCGGTGGCGGTTCGCCCGCATGCGCTGGGCGCCCACCGACAGGGCTACGGCGGCGACGGTGCAAGCGATGGCTGCCAGCAGCGGTGGCACACCTGACGCGCCGACGCCCGTGTGGAACTCCGGCTGGCTACCCGCGCTGACGTCGGCCGGCGTGTATGGCCTGGCCTGGTACTCCAGGAAGAGCACCATGTTGACCACGGCCAGGATGCCGAGGAGCGCGGCGACGCCCCTCCCCATCGATCGCCACTCCCGGGCGGCGGCAGCCGCGGCCAGGACGAGCAGCGGCAGGCCACCCGCCACGAGGGCATCGACGGGGAACTGGATTCGCGCGTAGAAGCTGCTGAATCGCGCGGCGAAGAACACGATCGGCAGGTAGTCGATGCCGCCGCTCGCAGTCATGCCCATCAGCACGAACGGCACCGCAGAGGCGAGCACCGCCAGGACCACCCACGGCCACGCCCGGCGGCCGACCCGCTCTCGTCCGACCTTCTCGATCACCAGCGGATCGTACGGGACACCGCCTTGGTGGAAGGCGACGCTGAGGGCAGCTCGGCCGGTCGGGGGTCGGCCTCGTCGCGGACTGATGGCGGGTCAGAGCCAGTAGATCGCGAGAACGGTGAGGCCGAGGCTCAGCGCCACGAAGCGGAGCGTTCTGGGGTGCTGGGCGGCCTCCCTCCGCGAGGAGATCACCAGCAGGGCTCCCATGGCCGACGCCGCCAACAGGTGCAGGCCGTACCACCAGGGAACGGGCAGCTTTCCGAGGACCGTCCCGGACAGCAGGTCGTCGGCGGAACCGTAGCCGGCGAGCACGCCGAGCACGCCCAGGCCCAGCACCACGATCGCGTACCGGAACCGGCCGAGCAGCGCCCAGACGACGGTCCCCAGGACGAGCAAAACCGAGAGGCCGTGGTGCAGTCGCCGCAGGAGCAGGCCGCCGCGCGCCTCAAAGTTGATCTCCAGGATCGACTCGTAGGCGGCGCTCATCGGGACACCGTGCAGTGGTTCGTAACCGCCGTCGTAGGCGACCACCTCGCCGCTCGGCGTGTAGAAGAACGCCAGGAAGCCGCCGGTGAGCAGGGCGAGCACGAAACAGTAGAGCAACATCTCGCCCACCAACTGCCGCACCCGCTCCATTCGGCATATTTCACCACAACGGCATCGCGTACACGGGGTGATCCGATCCGAAGCCGGAGCGGCTTTTCAGAACGACCCTGTCGTCCGTCCTCGCCGTGCTGTTCCGGCGATGTGGGTTGCTGTTCGGGCGGTGTGGGGCCGGCTTTTCGAGCCGGCCCCCTCGGCTCAGGCGTCGGCCTTCGCCTCCGTGCCGGCCTCAGCTTCTCCGCCGGCCTCTACCTCTCCGCCGTCGGCGTCCGCCTCTGCGGCGGACTCCGCCGGGGCCGCGTCCGGATGCGCCGCGATGAACTGCTCGATGACCTCGTCGGCGACCTTCCCCCTGAGGGGGACATCCAGCCCTTGCTCTCGCGCCCATTCGCGAACGTCAGTGGCGGTGTAGCCCCGCAACCGGGGGGAGGTGTCGGCGACCTTCTTCGACCGCGACGCCTGCTTCACCTCGCGCGAGCTCTCCAGGACCTCTTCGATGAACTCGAGAGCGTCGCTCAGCCGCTTCTGGTTGGCGTCGGACAGGTCGATGGCGAAGGTCCGGTTCAGCAGCGGGAACTCCCGTCTCGCCACGTCATCGCCCTCGGAGTGGTCGAGGTCGTCAACCAGTATTACCTTCTGCGCCACGTGCAGCCCTTTCCCGGGTGGATCTCGTCTGTCTGGAACCGTGGCATCCTACTGGTGGTTGGCCGGACGATCATGTTATTGATCCGCCCTCGCGTCATGGCGCGGTGCCCCCTCCGAGCGCGAATCACCGGTAGGACCTGGCGGCGGAGCGGGCCGCGAGGGGCCGGGGACAGGTCGTTGATCCGGCGGTCAGCCGGAACCGGAATGTGGTCGGCGACTCCGGTGCCGGTGCCGGTGCCGGTGGAGACGCGAACGGGCATGATCATGCGTGCTCACGACGCCGACCATGCCCGCTCTCACGTCGTCCAGGCGACCAGCCTCGATCCGGCGTGAATCAGCTCTCGATCGCCTGCTTGAGGGCCGCCTGCGTCTGCTGGTGGGAGGCGACGCCGTTCGTGGCGACGAAATCGATCAGCGTGGCGTCCGCGTCGAAGGTGAGACGCTCCGTGACCCGGGTCTTCCCGCCGCTCAGACGGATGAAGACGATCTTCTGGTGCGTGACGACGTCGGGCAGCGACCAGGTGTCCGTCTCGTAGTAGAGGTCATCCTCGTGAAGGCGCTGCTGCGCGTGCGTCTTGCTGACGACGACCGTGCCCTCGTACGGGATCTCCTCGATCGCGGTGAGGTTGATGTAGCGCGTGTCGTCCCGGCACCAGTCCTTGTGCGTGACGACCCGCTTCAGGAACGGGTTCTTGCCGATGTGGTTGTTGATGTTCGAATACGCGGTGAAGACGCGCTTGGCGGGGGCGTCGATGTCGATGGAGATGCTGCGCGTGACCCTGCTGCGCCCCGAGCCCGGAGCGGGTGGCGTCGTGTCGTAGAACGTGTGGGTGTCCCACGCGGTCTGCCATTCGAGGGCGATCGCGGCATCGGTGTCGGTCGTCTCGGCACGGGCGGGGCCGGAGACGGCGGTGAGAACGAGGGTGGCGGCGAAGACCTGGACCGCGACCACTCGAAGGAGTTGCTTCACGTATACCTCGCGAAGAGACAGTAGGTGCGAATGATCTTCTATCGCATATACCGGTGATCCAGAAGAATCTGCGCCGAGGAGGCGAGCGCTGCCCCGCCTTGGGTGACGACCCGGGGAACACGCGTCCAGGGACGCCCACGGCGTCGTACCGGCGTCCCTGTGCCGGCCGGGGCCGCACGTCCGCGACAGTTACTCAGCGGGGGCCGTTCGCGGCGGCGGTCTGGGCCGCCCTGATCCCCTCCGTCAGGAAGTGGCGGGCACGAGGCAGGTCACGCAAGCGGTCACTCAGGATCCGCAGCCCGGTCACGACGGACTCGGGCGGCACCCCGCGCGCACGCGACACGGCACAGATCCAGGCGATGAAATCACTGAATATCGCCATGTCATCGACGTAGAGCGCGGCGCAGAGGAAGTCGGCGATGTGGCCCAGGTTCTCGGCGGTGTTCTCCCTCTGCCGGTCATCGTGGGCGGATATCGACGAGTGGCCACAGACGAGGGCCTCCAGCACGCCGGCCAGCAGCTCGGGGCGCCGCCGGAGTACCTCGGCACACTCCTCGTCGGCTACGTGGGCCGGGGAGTCCGGCGGGGTGGGAAAGGAGGGCAGCCGGCCGGCCTCGATGACCTCGGCCGCCACGTCCGCGGCGGGCGCCCACCCGTCGGCCCCCAGCAGCCGAGCGAAGCGCCCGTCGGATCCGAAGCCGGCCCCACCGGCCAGTACCGGAACCCCGGCGGACCGGCAGGCGGTGAGTACCGCGTGCGCGCGGGGCAGGCGGGTGGGCAGCGTACAGCTCAGGGCAACCAGGTCGGGACCGGTCTGGTGCACGTAGGTGATCAGATGCGGTCCGGGCACGCTGGCACCGAGGAAGTCGACCCGCCACCCGCGCAGGCGCAGCACCTCGGACAGAAGCCGGGCGGGCAGCGCGTGGTATTCGCCCTCGGCGCAGGCCACCGTGACGCGGCCACGGGCAGGACGCCGGGGTCGCGCCCGCCTGGCGACGGCGCTCACGACCGCCTCGCTGACCGCGGTGGCCGCGTGCTCCCTGGCGACCGACCACTCGTCGGCCGCCCACAGCTCGCCGACCCGGCGCTGAGCGGGGGCGATCAACCGCAGCAGCAGGCCGCCAGCGGGGACACCGTCGTCAAGCAGGCCGAGGACCAGGTCCACGGCGCCCTGCTCGTCGGCCTCGCCGATCCGTTCCAGGTACAGCTCCGAGGCGAGGTTCAGGTCGCGACCCACGGTCAGGTCACTCATGGGATCGGACTCCCTCGTGGGAGGGTGCGGCGGCGGCCCGGATGGCCAGGAGCGCCCGGTCGTCCTGGTGGCCGCCGGCCAGCCAGTCGGTGCTGAGCTGCTCCAGCCGCTCCACCAGAGCAGAGGCCGGCATCCCCGCGCAGGTGGCGAGGGCGTCCTTCAGCCGGTGGTCGCCGTACATCTCCCGGGCGACGGGACCGCCGAACGCCTCGGTGATGCCATCGCTGTAGAGCAGGCACACCTCGCCGGGCGCGAGCTCGACCGCGACCGGGCGCACGCCGGTCTCCTCCAGCGCGCCGAGCAGGGAGCCTGTGGAGGCGACCTCCTCCACGGTGCCGTCCCGGCGCAGGATCAGCGGCGGCGGGTGCCCGGCCACCGCCAGGTCGATGCGCACATGCCCTGAGGCGGCGCGGTGCAGCGCGCCCAGGACCAGCGTCACGAGAGAGGACGGAGCGGGAGAGCCCAGCAGGGACCGGTTGAGCAGGTCTGCCAGCCGCTCCGGGCGGCTCTCCAGCAGCGACAGCGCGCGCAGGCAGTGGCGCACCCGGCCGGCGAGCACCGCGGCCTGCGCGCCCTTGCCGCACACGTCACCCAGAACCAGCAGCGCCCCGCGCTCCGGTCCGTCTCCCCGATCAGGCAGGCAGACATCGTAGAAGTCTCCCCCGATCTGGCCGGCCTGCTGCGACGCGCGCAGCGATCCGGCCAGGTCCATCCCCTCCAGCTTCGGCAGGGGCGGCGGCAGCAGGTCAGCGGTCAAGATCGCGTTGATCCCGCTCTGCTCCTCGTACAGCAGGGCGGCGGAGAGGGCGGCGCCCGCACGTATCGCGAGGGTGCGGGCCAGCATCTCCGCATCCGCGTCGAAGGCGGGGCCCTCCGCACGGCGAACGAGCACCAGCGCTCCGACGGGCATCGTGTTCCCCGGCAACGTCACCACCAGCAGGTGGTGAGCCGAGCCGATCTTGCCGGGCAGCAGCCACGCGGGCGCGTCGCCCGGGTCCAGCCGGCGGACGCCCCCCGGCAGGCCGGCCAGCACCTCCCCGAGACAGGGCACCCCGGCGGCGACCGTGACCGGGACCTCGCCCTCCTCCGGCGCGGCTTGCCCGGCGACGGCGCGCAGCCACCTCGCCTGCCGGCTGTCGCCGGGCGACAGCACCACGGTTGCGGCATCGGCGAGGAACGACGTGGCGATCTCCGCCGTGGCATGAGCGCACCGGCGGGTGTTGAGCGAGGCCGACAGCCGGGAACCGATCTCCACCAGGAATTCGGTACGGCACGGCTCGACCTGTGCTTCTGCCATCACCAGCCCCCCACATGGCGTCATGGCGTCCACCAACGCTACCCGCCGCCTTTTGTCGGCTATTACGGAAATGGACATAGTTTGTCGAGACTTGCCCGACCAGAGGTGAGTGCCGGAAAGACAGTTGAAAACCGCAGTTCAGTCCCAGCGGGAATCCGTCAGGCGGACCGCTCGCTGGGACGGCCCAAGAAGGCGGCGAGGCGGTCGGCGGCCGTCGCGTCATCGGGGACCGGTCGTACCGGGCCGAACGAGCCACCCGGAGTACGCGGCAGGTCGCCGTAGATCTCCTGCACGACGGGCATGGTCGCCTCCGCCACCTCGGGAGCGAGGTCGGTCGACCCGCCGATCGCCGTGGCCAGGTCCCAGCCGTGAACCAGCATCTCGATGGTGACCTGTTCGACCAGGCGCCAGCCGGGGGCCGGGCCGTACTGCCGCTGAAGCATTCCCGGACGACGGAACGCGGCGAGCGTGGCGCGGGCCGCCGTGCGGAACGCGGCCACGTGGTCGTCGCCGAGATGGTCGGCGGCGAAGTCGGAGCGGGGCTCCCCCTCGGCCAGGCCGGTCCAGAGCAGGTTCTCCCAGACGAGATGGTCGAGCAGCGCACGCACATCCCATCCGGCGCACGGGGTCGGGTCGCCGAGCCGATCGCACGGCACGGCCGCGACGAGAGCCTCCACCTCGGCCAACACGCGGGCGCATCCCTCCAGCTTGTACGCGGCGTCGACGTCGGCGTCCTGCCCGAGCATCTCGCTGATGCGGGCGGCCCGCGCGCCCGGCTCGGGATTGGCGCGGAGCGCGGTCACCAGCCACTCCCCCGCGGCGGCCATGCTGGGGCGCACCGGACTGCCGTTGATGACGCACATCAGCTGCCAGTACCTTTCGAGACGGGTGTCCGCGGCGACCTCGAGCTGCTCGAGAAGGCGGCGCCGGGCCGCCGCGCCGTCGCCGTCGCCGTCGCCGTCCGAGCGGAAACCGGCTCGGACCTGGGCGGGCAGCCAGGCCGCGACGATCTCGGCCACGACGGGTTCGGCCGCCGGCGAGTCGGCGGCCGTACCTTCCGCGATCGCGGCGTTGACGCGGGCGACCCACAGGTCGGTGAGTCGCCGCGCCTCCAGCAGATCCTCGTCGCTGTGCTCGAGTACGGCATGCTCGGCGGCGTACTCGGCCGTACGACGGATCGCGGCGCGCAGGGCCGGATCGCGGATGAGCGCAACCAGCTCCAGCCACGCCTCGACCTGCTCGGCGGTGGGCTCGCGCGGTGGGTCGGGCAGGGCCGCGAGCAGCCCGTCCCTGTACGCGGAGGCGTCGAGGTCGCCGAGCGCGTCCGACACGAAGTCGTGGACGATCGTGTTGCGTTCCGCGGCGGAAAGCCGTGCCAGTCGGGTCATGACGGTGAGTTCCTCAGGTGTCGATCGTTGCCGGGAGACGGAGCGCAGCACCGCCTGTCGCAGCCGTAGCATGCGGATCTGCGCCTCCAGCGCGTCCGCGTGAACCGCCGCCACCTCGGGCAGCCCGCGCTCCCGGGTGACGACCTCGCGGATCGCGGCCATGGTCAGCCCGAGATCACGCAACGTCCGCGCCAGTTCGAGCCGGGCGACCGCCTGGGGCTCGTAGAGCCGGTAGCCGGCCCGAGTGCGTCCCGCCGGGGGCACCACGCCGATGTCCGACCAGTGCCGGATCAGCTTCACCGACAGGCCGGTTCGCTCGGCCAGCTCTCCGATGCTCAGTAGGTCGTCACTCACATGCCCCACCTTGCGGTCTCCCATATTGGGAGAGTCAAGCCAGGAGACATCAGGATCATTCGGGCCCGCGAACCCGCCGCCGGTTCGTGGCCGCTCCCCCATCGCCGCGCGTACGAGCCGACCGATTTCGGTCCGGGCTCGGAGTCATGCTGCTCGGCCGGCCGCCGTACTCTCCTGGTGGGCCGCGCGGAGCACAGCTCGCGGGTGAACGGTCGTGGGTCGCCGCGCGGCTCCCAGGGAATCCGCTTGGGGGCGCGGGCCGATACTTGACCCATGACCTTTTCCGTACGCCGTGGCGAGCCCGCCGACGCCGAGGAAGTGCTGCGGGTCAAGAACACCTCATGGCAGGCGGCGTATCGAGGGCTGCTGCCCGACGCCTACCTCGACGCACTGGTGGTCACACCAGGGGCGGTCGCCCATTGGCGGGCGATGATGGCCGATCCGCTGCGCGGTGTCGTCGTCGGTGAGGCCGGGGCGGAGATCGTTGGGCTGAGTGCCTTCGGGCCCGTGGAGGATCCCGTACGGGATGGGGGTCCCGACTGCGAGATCTATGCGATCTACGCGCTCAGGGAGCACTGGTCGACGGGTCTCGGACGCGCGCTCATGACCCGCTCGCTGGACCGGCTGAGGGAGCTGGGTCACCGCGAGGTCGGGCTCTGGGCCTTCGAGGCCAACGCCCGGGCTCGTCGTTTCTACGAGCGGATCGGCTTCGCCCTTTCGGGACGCGTACAGACGATGGATGTCTCCGGCACCTCGTTTCCCGAGGTCCATTACCGGATGGCGCTCGCCGCGGATTCCGCCTGACCGGCGCGAGGTCCCGGTCACGCGCCGCCGGTCAGGCGGGTGATCTCATCGCGTACGGCACGGCTGAGCCCGCCGAGGATCCGGTCGGCGCGGCCGTCGGAGGTCGCGGACAGCAGTTCGGCGACGACGGCGGGCGGCACGTATTCGAGCACCCGGCAGGCACGGCGCAGCGTCATCGCCTCCACCAGCCGGACGGCGGCGGGGACGACGCCGATCGCGCCGAGGACGGCGGCCGCGACGCGGTCGTCCGTGTGGGCCAGCGTGCTCGCGCCCCGGCTGGGGGACATCGCGCGCACCAGTCGGGCCGCCCGGTCAGGGGCCATGTGGTCGACCACCCGCCCGGCTCGCGACGGTGGCAGCAGCGCAAGCACCTCGGCCGCCGGCACCTCGTCCGCCGGAGCCGAAGCGCCGTCCACACCGACACTGCCGCCACTGCCGACGCCGCCGACACTGCCGACCATGCCGTTCATGAGCTGTCCGGCGGCCCTCGGCTCCATGGAGGCGAGCAAGGTGGCGGCTTCCTGCCGGGGCCGTTCGAGCAGCGGACGATCGTCCCGCTCCGCCTCCGGGCGGGCCATACCCGGGCCGTTCCCGGGGCCGTTCCCGGGGGTGGAACCGGGGGTGGAACCGGGGCCGCGCGCGTCGTGCCCGCGCGCCGGCGGGGGAGTGTCCCGAGGCCGCCGGGGGGTCGCCTCCTCCCCCCTTCGTGACGGCGGCGTGCGTGACGGCGGCGTGCGTGACGGGGGAGTGCGTGACGGCAGTGTGCGGGGAGCGGGAGCGAGGATCGCGTCCAGCCTCCGCCCGAGTTCGGCCGCCCCCATCCGCCTGCCGGGATCGGTGACGAGCAGGCCGGTGATCGCGTCGGCGAGCGGACCCGGTCGCCGGAAGCGCAGGGGACGCCCCGCGCCGACCGCCCGTACAGTTTCGATCGGGCCCTCCCGGAGGAAGGGCGAATAGCCCTCCAGCGCGCAGAACAACGTCACTCCGAGAGACCACAGATCGGACGCCGGGCCCACCGCGTGCCCGTCGACGCGTTCCGGTGCCATGAACTCGACGGTTCCGAGCAGCATGTTCTGCGAGGTGAGGCCGCTCTCGCCGGAGATCCGGGCGATGCCGAAATCGACCAGGAAGACCCGGTCCTCGGGATCGAGGACGATGTTGGCCGGTTTGACGTCCCGGTGCAGCACCTGCGCGCTGTGCACGGCGACCAGCCCGGCCAGCACGTCGCGGCCGACTCGGGCGATCTCCCGCTCGGAGAGGATCTGCCTCTCGATCCGGCGGTCCAGCGACGCGCCGTCGATATAGGCCATGACGATCCAGGGCGACCCGTCGTCCAGGAAGGCGTCGTAGATGTCGACGACCGCCGGGTGCCTGATCCGCGCCGCGGCGCGCGCCTCGCGCAGCGCCCTCTCCCGCCGGACGGCCACGTCCTCGCCGTACGGCGACAGCACGACCTCCTTGAGCGCGACCGATCGCCGCAGCGTCCGGTCCCAGGCGAGCCACACCGTGCCCATGCCGCCCCTGCCGAGTCGCGACAGCAGCTCGTATCTGCCGTGGACGATCCGTTCCGTCACGCCGTGGCCTCAGTCCTCGTCGGGGAGCAGCTCGATCCCGCCCGAGCGCTCCGCACCCGGCCCCGGTCTCCGCAGGATGCGGGTGTCCGCCATGCCGCGCAGTGCCTCGTCCTCCAGCGACCCGTACTCGTGGCCGGGGTCGGCCGACTCGACGCGGGTGCCGTTCGGTCCTTCGGCCGACCCCTGGGGCGAACGCGTCCCCTCCTCCTCGAAGGAGGCGGTGCGCCGTCGCGGTTCGTCCTCCTGTGGCGACCAGATGCGCCACACGCTGCCCGAACCTCCGGGGTCCGCGGACCCGCGCCGGGGCGCGGCTCGGACGCCGAACGCCTCGCGCACGCCGTCCAGTTCCTGACGCTGGGCGAGCGCGAGCGCCTTCTCGTAGACGCCCGGCCGCTGCATGAGCTTGACCGCGACCGGAAGGCATTCGATGAGCAGGAACAACGCGAACAGCAGCAGCCGGGCCATGCTGAGTGTGAGGTCCTTGCCGGTCAGCTCGTTGAGCGCCCGGAGCCGGGTGAGCAGCCCGTCGGTGGCCAGGTTGTCCTCGTCGAAGGACCGCTGGATCCGGGCCTGCTGCGCGAGCGCGATGTCGAGCTGGCTCTGGGCCTTCGGCAGGGCCTCCTTCGCCGCGGCCAGCCGGGTCTCCTTGGCCTGTTCGCCGGTCGCGTTCAGCTCGCCCTTTCGGGTCTCTATCTGCCGGGCGAGCAGCTCGATGCGCTTCTTGTCCTTTTCGTACGCGCGCTCGCTCTCCTGGGCGAGCGGACCATTGCCCTTTTTGGGGCAGTTCGCTCCCCCGTAGAGCTGGCACTGCCACTCTTTGTAATGTTTGTCCGCCTGCTTCTGCTCATCGGCACGCTGGGCGGACAGCGCCTTTATCTTCGTGTCCTGTTCGATGTCAAGAGGAACGTCGCCGCCGGAGGAAATCACCTGCCGCAGACCGGCCACCTCCTTGCGGAGCTGGTCGACGCCCTTCCCCACCGCGCCCTGCTCCTGCTGTACGGCGAAGGCGTCGGCACGCCGCTGTTTCATCTCGACGATCTGGGTGTCGATCTCGGCCTTGAAAACCTGCAGCACCAGCGGAGTGGAGATCACCAGGCCGAGCACGACGGCGATGACGATCCGGGGCGCGGCCAGCGCCCAGCGGTTCGGCGCGTCCGCCCTGATGGTGGAGACGAGCCACCGGTCGAGGCTCAGGATCGCCAGGCCCCACAGCAGGGCTGTGGCGACGGCGAGGACGATGTTGACACCGAGCGCGCTGTTGAGCGCGAACGTCATGGAGACCACGGCGAGCACGCTCGTGGTGAGGACGGCGCCTCCGATGCCCTCGAACTTGCCGCGCTCGCTCGGGCACGTCCGCAGAACCTCGGGGCGCGCTCCTGACAGCGCGATCAGAACCGCGGACAGCGTACCCAGGAAACGACTCATGCTCCTCCTCGGGAAAGGGAGTCCCATCGTCTCGGCGACGATCGGAACGCCGCCGGCCCCCCTGGACGGGCTATCATAGGCGCCTAATGTCGCATTTCCGGATAGCCAATAGGCATTCACCGAAGAAGCACGTCACCACTCTGCCCACATAACTCATCATAACGTTATATGTGCTAAGTAAGCTGGATATCGGGGACGCAGCGTAACGAATACGACATACCTATGGAGGACTCCTCGTGCCGGAGCCCGACAGGGATCTGACCAGGAAGGCCGTCGCCCAGGCCCTGGCGAACCTCGCCGACACCGATCACCTCACCCTGGTGGAGGTCGCCGCCGACGGCGTCACCGCGTTCCGGATCCATCGGGACGACAACGGACGCCCCCGTGGCCGGAGCTGGTCGGCGACCTGGACGGACCTCGCGGGAGAGCGCGGATGGGACGCCGACCCGGCCGGGACCCGAGAGGCGGTGCTGCGCGCGGCCCGCGTGCCGTCGCCCTCCGCCGAGGTGCTCCTCGTGGCCACGTCCCCCGACGACCCGAAGGCCGAGCAGGCCCTCGACTGGCTGCGCGCCGCGCATCCCGCCGCCCAGGTGCTGCGCGCCGAGGCCCCGAGCGCCGCGCTCGTCCGCGAGGTCATGGCGGATGACCCGCTGACCAGGTCGTACGAGCTGGTCGTCATGCTCGCCGTCCCGGGCACCGATCGGCTGCGGCTGACCAGCAGGCAGCTGTTCCCCCTCGGCACCCGTCCGGGCGCCCGGACCCGCGTCACCGTCCGCTGCGAACCCGGGGGCGCGTACGGCACCGCGTTCGCCGTGGTCACCTGGCAGGGGCCGGAGCCGCGGCTGTTGTCCGTCCAGTCCGCCACGGTCCCGCCCGGCCAGTACGAGGTGACCGCCGAGCTGGTACGGCCCGGCCTGGTGCGGTTCGCCGGCCTGCCGGAGCTGTCGCCCGATCCCCGAGACTGGGGCCGGCTCGTCGCCGCCCTCCCGGACCGGCTGCCGGGCGCGACGGTCCCGGCGGACCTCGTCTGCGCCGTGGAGATCTGCGGGACGGGCGACCAGGTCGCGGAACGGCTGAGCCGGGCGCGCCAGATGATCAACTGTGCCTCCGGGGAGCTCGGCGGGCTGCTCCGGGTCTCCCTCGTCGCCTACGCGGCGCACTCGTACGACCGGTCGGCGCAGGAGTTCCCGGTCCGGGTCGCGGCCTGGCAGTCCGGCGCCGCGGAGGCCCTCGACGCGCTCGGCGCGCTGGAGGAACAGGGAGCGGTCGCCGGCGGATATCCGTACCACCCGCACGCGGCGCAGCTTGAGGACGTGCTCGCCCTGATCGTCCGGCGGCTCGACTGGGGAGATCGGACCCCCACCGTCCTTCTCACCGTCGGCGGCCGACCGCCCCATCCGGCCCGCACCGACCGGTCCAGGCTCCTGCCCTGCCCGCACCGGCACGACTGGCGGAAACTGCTCGCCGCCCTGGAGCAGCGGCCGGGCACGCTGCTCGGCGCGATCTGCGACGACGCGGCCGACCAGGCGCACCCCGCGTGGCACCGGCTGGGTGCGGCGGCCCTGGCCCACCTGGAGGCGGTGGACGTGCGCGGGCTGGCCACCGAGCTCGGCCTGGTCGCCCCCTCTCCCGGCCATCTCCCGTTCCCCCTGCTCGACGAGACGGATTGACATCCTCCCCTTCGTGAACGAGGGGGATTCCAACCCATCCCTACGCTGGCAGGAGGACAGGTTGAGGTTCACGGTTCACCGGCCCCGGCAACCCGGAGCCTCTCCGCGCAGCCACCGTGTGCCCCACGGCGGTATCCCGGATGTTCCTGGCCGCGTTCACATCGGCGTTGGCCTGATGCCCGCAGGCCACACACCGGAAGACCGCTTGGCTCTCGCGGCTCTCCCCGGCGACATGCCCGCATGCGTTGCAGGTCCGCGACGTGTAACGCGGATCAACCTTCACCACCCTGCCGGGCGCCTTATGCTCCAGCCGTTCGACGAGCTGCCCCCACCCGGCGGCAAGAATCGCACGGTTGAGCCCGGACTTGGCCCGGACGTTCCTCTCAGGCGCGTCGATGCTGCCGCGCGCCGATCGGGTCATATTTTTGATCTTGAGGTCTTCGACGCCGATCACATCGAAGTCACGCGCCAGACCGGTACTCGTCCTCTCCACCCAGTCCCTACGCCGGTCCGTCTCACGCGCCTTCAGCTTCGCGATCGCCGCCTTGACCCTCGCCCGCCGGTTCGACCCACGCGCGGCACGAGCGAGTTTCCGTTGAAGCCGCACCAGCCGCTTGGCCTCGGCCTCGCGCAGGACTGGGACGTTCAGCAGGTCACCGGTCGACAATGCAGCCGAAACGGCGATCCCACGATCCACCCCGACCACGTCACCCGTGCCGGGGGCGGGGATCGGCTCGGGGATCGCCGCGAACGCCACATGCCAACGCCTGCCACGATCACGGGTCACCCGGAACGACTTCACCCCCTCCGGGACCGCGCGGGACCACGCAGTGCTCGGCCAGCGCCGCCTGCTGGGCAGGCGTCGGCTGGAGCCGGAACCGGGACATGACGATCAACCTAGCGAAAGGCACCGACAGAACATGGCCTACGGGAAGGGCTTCCTCCCCACCCTGAAGGACAGGGCATCCGCCCTAGATACCCGATGGCAGAACGCATGCAGCCCGAAGTGACCCGGGGGCGCCCCGATCACAACATCTCCATGTGGGGCGCCCCCGGCAGCGGCAAGACCACGCTGCTGGCCGCGTTGTTCATCGCCCTGACCCGGAGGAACGACGACTGGAAGATCGTCGGGTCCGATCCCGCCTCGTCGGACTACCTGATCGAGAGGACCAACGCGCTGTCGCGGGGCAAGGTGTTCCCCGAGGCGAGCAGGGCCCTGGAGCGCTATCAGTGGACGCTGATCGGCCCTCCTGCCCGGCGGTCCGGTTTCTGGGGCAGGAAGGCCAAGGCGGGGCCGCCAACCAGGATCGGCATCAACATGATCGACGCGCCCGGCGGGTTGTTCGGCACGGGGCGGCGCCCGGCGGGCGGAACCCCCGGCGGCGCGGGCGCTCCGGACGGCCCGGGAGACTCCCGCCGGCACGAGCTGCTGGACAACCTCGCGGAGAGCCGGGGCATCGTCTTCCTCTTCGACCCGATCAGGGAGTTCACCTTCGGGGACGCCTTCGACCACATGCACGCCCCGCTCACCAGGCTGGCCGAGCGCATGCTCGCCGCCGGCGAGTTCGACGACGGGAAGCTGCCGCACCACATCGCCGTGTGCGTCACCAAGTTCGACGACCCCCGGGTGCTGGAGACGGCCGAAAAGCGGCGGCTGCTCACCACCGACATCGACGATCCGTACCATCTGCCCCGGGTGACCAGCGAGGACGCCCGGGAGTTGTTCCACGAGCTGTGCCAGGTGTCGGCCAGCGGCAACGCCGACATGGTGCTCAACGCGCTCGACCAGTTCTTCCACCCGGATCGGATCAGGTTCTTCGCCACGTCCTCGATCGGTTTCTACGTCGACCGGCGCACCAAGACGTTCGACTGGGACGACTTCCAGAACATGCTGCCCGGAGAGGCGGACGAGGACTCGCGCATCCGGGGGCAGCTTCATCCGATCAACGTGGTGGAGCCCATGCTGTGGCTGGGGCAGCGGCTCGCCGCGATCAGGCCGGCGACGGAGGCTACGTGACGATCCGCGAGATCAGGTTCGAGTGGGCCCTGGAGGGGAAACGGCCGGGCGGCCACGACGACTACGAGTTGCTCTCCTGGAGCGACGAGCGGCTCGGCCCCGAGGTCTTCGAGGAGATCAGGAGCAGGTACGCCACGGGCGTCTCGGCGGATCTGCCCCAGGTGACGATCGCGGTCGCGGCGACCAAGGAACGCGAGCAGGTGTCCCGCCACATCGTGCTCGCGATCCAGGAGTGGTCCGGGCACCGGGACGTGACCAACCGCAAGATCGCCTACACCCGCTGGTTCTATGTCCCGTACGAGGAGTTGGCCGCCCATCGGGTGTCCTACGAGGCGCTCTACCTCGCCCTCGCGGGCCTGCCGGTGACCCCGTCCCCTCCGCTGGCCGTACCCGTGCCGGAGTTCGATCCCACGGCCCTCGACCCGGGGCCGGACGCGCGGTGCGCCGCCGCGCTGCTGCTGACCGGACGGCCCGTCTGCGTGGTGGGCGCCGACGGGGTTCCCGTGATCGAACGACTGCGGTTCCTGGACACCGTCGCCGCGCTCCTGCCGTACGGCATGCGGGCGCGGCTGACCGCGGCGACCTGGACCAGCAGCACGGCCCGGCACCGGATCCGGTTGTCCTTCGCGCGGCACGCGCCGGAGGACGCCTACGAGGTGCGGTGGGGGTACGGAACGGAGATCACCCGACAGGACGGCACGGCGAAGGTGTGCCTGGACCTGCTGACCCGATCCGAGGTCAGGCTCGCGGACATGCTCCGGGGGCTGGCCGGGCTGACCGATCCACTGTCGTTCGGCCCCGCCGACCGGCCGGTCGCCGTACGGCTGCTCGAACACTCCGGCTATCCCGAGGTGCTGTCCGCCACCGACGTGCGGCGGGAGCCGGAGCGTTCAGGCCCGGAGGGGCAGCGGGCGGGGAGCTCCGGTGGGGAGGCGGACTCCGCGACGGGGCAGGGAAGGGCCTTGCCGGGCTCCGGCGAGCCCGGCTTCAGGGGGCATGAGCCGGTTTCGGCGGGAAGAGGGGGAGACACCCCGATGGCCGGGGCGGCCGCGCCCACCCGGAGCCTGCGGAAACGGCGGCCGACCGTACCCGGCCGGAGCCTGTGGAGGCGGCTGGGCCGGGGCTCCGGCGACGTGTCGGCCGTGCTCCCACCCGGCACGGCGCCCGGGACCCCGAGCAACCCGAGCACCCCGAGTTCACCCACCCCACCGCCGATCACGCACACGACCACAGGGGCCACGGCGACCACGCCCTACCGGCGGACGCCCGCCGAAGGCCCGGTCGCGGGCACCATGCCACCGTCGATGCAGGCCGCGCTGGGCGGGCTGGAACAGGCCGACCGCGGGAAACGGGCCCAGCTCCGCCTGGGTTCGCAGGCCAAGCTCACCGTGACCGTGGCGTTCGCGACGCTGGCGATCACCTTGATCGGCGTCGGCACGGTCGCGCTGCTGCGCTCCCCCGGCGGCGATCCCCGCGCCGGTGCGGAAACCGCCGGGACGGAGCCGGGAACCATCGTCGTCCTGGCTCCCTCCCGGCGGGAGGACGCGTTCGCCACGAACGTGGTGGCCGAGGTCGTCCGGCGCGCGGGGTATCGGTTCGACATCCGTTACCCCCCTGAGGGCGCACCCGCCGGGGAACCGGCCGTGGTCCTCGTGGACGACCCCGGCCCGGATTCCGCGCTTCCGGGAGAGTTACAGGTCCGGCCCGCGAACCCGCTGACGGCCCAGGGGTTCTCCGAGGCCGCCACCATTACGGTCCCCGGCCGCGACGTCGTGGTCTACGACATCGGTCAGGTCAGACCCGAGCAGTTGAGAGCGGCTTTCGAGCATCCGGACAAGGAGGTCCGCGTCTCGCTGCCGGACTCCTCCCGGGAGGGGCTGGAGCAGGTCCTGAAGCAGCGCTATCCCTGGCTGCGCCTGGAAATCGTCCCTGCGTCCGACCCGCTGCGCGCCCTTCGGAGCAGGACGGTGCAGGCCGCCATCGTGCCCCGCGACGTTGCCCGCGACAGCGGTTACCAGCGTCTGGACGCGTTCGGCGGCCTGCTGAACCGTTCTCTGCTCGTCCTCTGCAATCAGGCCGGTGGCTGTGCGGTCCGCGACGCGCTGGCCAAGGTCGCCCGGTCCATCGACCCCGTCGGGCTGGCGTCAGCGGAGTTCGACTCTCCGGGGACGGCGGCCGCCCGCCTGGTCGACTCGGCCCTGCCGCCGTCCGAGGCGGCCCCGCGTCCGGGGGAAGGGGAAGGCGACCGGGGGCAGGACTCGTTCTGGTTCGCCCTCGGCCTGATCGGCGCCGGGGGCGTCGTCGGCTTCCTGGCCCTCTTGATCGGGATACGGGTGCCCTCGCGGATCCGGCCGCGCCGGTAGGCGGCGCCCACGCCTGGCGGTCATCGGCTCCGTCGCCCTGCGGCGGGTCGCCTCGCCCTGAGTCACCGCGCGTCACCATGCGTGCCGGTCGAGCCGGTCGAGCCGGTCGAGCCGGTCGAGCCGGCGGAATCCCGTACCGCGAAGAGTTGTGACTCGGCCAGGGGCTGGACGCGGTGCGGGACGACGGCGGACAGGGCGATCACCGTGCTGCTCCGCCGTACGCCGGGGATGGTCAGGGTGCGGTCGATGACCTGCTGGATGTGCTCGTTGTCGCGTCCGGCGATGCGGCACCACACGTCGCCGGGCCCGGTGACGATGTGCGCTTCCAGAACCTCGGGGATCGCGGTGAGGGCCGCGGAGATGTCGGCGCGGGACGCCTGCTCGACCTCCAGGGTGGTGAACGCCTGCACGGGGTAGCCCAGGGCGCGCGGCGACAGGTTCGGGCCGAAGTCGGTGACGACTCCGTCGGCGACCATCCGGTCGAGCCGGGCCTGGACCGTCCCCCTGGCCACGCCGAGCAGCCGGGCGATCTCGAGCAGGCCGGTCCGGGGGCGTTCCCGGAGCAGCCGGAGGATCCGCGCGTCCAGCGCGTCGAGCCCGGTTCTTGCCAATCTGCCCACCTCCACGGCTCCGGCCGGTCCGGATACTGCCGATCTGTCAGCGAATAAGGCCATCTGTTGCCCACTCTGTCACGACAAATCACACTACGCCTGCATATATGACAGTCGTGGAGGTTGCGATGGCACGCGAGCACGCCCATCCGTTCATCCCGTACCGCCCGGAGCGGTACGGCGAGCAGGAGATGATCGCCCGGGGACGGGCCTTCTACGAGCATCTCGACCGGCGCAGGAGCGTGCGCTTCTTCAGCGACGAGCCGGTGCCGCGCGAGTGCCTGGAACTCGCGATACGTGCCGCCAACACCGCGCCGTCCGGCGCGCACCAGCAGCCGTGGAAGTTCGTGCTGATCGGGGACGCCACCACCAAGAAGCGGATCAGGGAGGCCGCCGAGGTCGAGGAACGGCGGAACTACGAGGGCGGCCGGCTCACCGCCGAATGGCGCGCGGCGCTCGCCCCGCTGGAGACCACCGCGGACAAGGGCTACCTGGAGGTGGCCCCGTGGCTGGTGGTCTGCTTCGCCGAGAAGTACGGCGTGCGCCCGGACGGCACCCGGGTCAAGCACTACTACGTCAACGAGAGCGTGGGCATCGCCTGCGGCTTCCTCATCGCCGCGCTGCACGAGATGGGCCTGTCGACGCTCACCCACACGCCGAACCCGATGGCGTTCCTCAGCGAGATCTGCGCGCGGCCGGCCAACGAGCGGCCCTACATCCTGTTTCCCGTCGGTTACGCGGCCGCCGACGCCGAGGTGCCCGACCTGGTCCGCAAGCCGGACGCCCTGGTGCCGTTCGACTCCCGCCGTTCCCGCCCGACCCACCCGCCGACCGGTCGCTGACCGGCCGCCGATCACCGCGGCTCCCCGCCCGGCCGCCCGATCCCGTCGGGCGGCCGTCGTTTTGGGCCTTGTAGGGCGTCCGTGTCAAAGCTACGATCACGTCAACTCTTAGGAAACTTTATTAAAAGATCCACCTCGCATCACCCGCCCCCATCATCCCCCACCTGCCGTGATGAGACCGACGGAGCCGTCACCGCCCGGTCGGCCGCCGGGAGAAGGCGACACGCTCCAGCCGCGGGAACGATCACGCGGCGCACCCGCCCCTTACTC